>JBCDLQ010000557.1:0-2215 GCA_039414335.1 Pseudomonadota bacterium
GCGGATTCCGAGGGCTAAGGCGAACGCTGACCTGCTTCAGGGCTTGAGCAGGGCTGGGTCGATGGCCGAGAACAACTCGGCGACCTCCGTCAGAAAGTCTCCCAATGCAGAGGTCTTACGCCAGGCCATCGCTATCGTGCGTCGGGGGCCTTCGCCATCAAAGGGACGCGTAGTCAGATTATCCGTCGGGGCGACCGGCGGTTTGACGGCCAGCGTTGGCATCAGCGTAATGCCAGCATTGGCCGCGACCATCTGACGCAGTGTTTCCATGCTGGTCGCGTGGAAATCGATCTTTTCTTGCGCACCGGCCATTTGGCAGACCTCCAGCGCCTGATCACGCAGGCAGTGGCCATCATCCAGCAGCAGTAATTCTTCTGATTCAAGGTCGCGCATCGTGATCTTCGGCTGCGCGGTCAGCTGGTGCTGTTCCGGCATGGCGACCACGAAGGGTTCCTCGAAGAGCCGGTGGGTGACCAGCCCGTCGTCTGTCACGGGCAGGGCGAGCAGGCCAGCGTCCAGTCGTCCTTCAGACAGCATGGCCAGCAGATCTTCTGTCTTTTCTTCAAAAAGTCGCAGCTTGAGTCGCGGATAGCGCTTCGTAAATTCCGGGATGACGTGCGGCAGGAAGTAGGGTGCCAGCGTTGGAAAGATGCCGAGCCGTAGGGTCCCGCTGTGGGGATCGCGGGAACGCCGGGCAATCGCTTTTATCGCGTCGACTTCGGCGAGGATATCGCGCGACCGTTCCACGATTTCCTGTCCTACTCGGGTCAGCATCACCTGCCGCGGCGATCGTTCCACCAGCTGCACGTCCAGCTCTTCTTCAAGTTTGCGGATCTGCGTGCTGAGGGTCGGTTGGCTGACAAAGCACAATTCGGCCGCCTTGCTGAAATGACGGACGTCAGCCAGCGTGATCAGGTATTGCAGCGCTCTGATGTTCAAGGGCTTGCTCCATTGGCGTGATCTATCAACTATAACCTATTGATATACCTGGGCTATGAATAACCTCCTATCGGTTCAGCTGATCCCTATTGCAGGAAATCGACGGGATTCAATTCGTTGATGTACGACAATCTGCATCAAAAAGTTCTCAAAATTCATCAAATCATGACGTTCATGTTCCTATCTTCGCCCGCTTGAATTTTTCAACTACCCCTGATGGAGCAAGAAAATGCTGACGATTGGAGATCAATTTCCGACCTATAACCTGAAAGCCGCTGTTGGCAACGACATGGAAACGGGCTTTGCTGACCTGAGCAGCACCGATTTCGACGGCAAGTGGCAGCTGGTGTTTTTCTACCCGAAGGATTTCACCTTCGTATGCCCGACCGAGATCAAGGCCTACGGTGACCTGAAAGACGAGTTCGCCGATCGCGATTGCGAAGTGCTGGCCGCCAGCACGGACACGGAATTCGTTCACCTGGCATGGAAGAACAGCCACGACGATCTGCGTGATCTGCAGATCCCGATGCTGGCAGACGTAAAGCGCGAACTCAGCGCTGCCCTGGGCATCCTGCACCCGGAAGAGGGTGTTGCCATGCGAGCCACCTACCTGGTCGACCCGCAGGGCATCATCCGCCACGTCTCCGTCATCGACATGAATGTCGGCCGCAACCCGAAGGAGACCCTGCGAATCCTGGACGCCCTGCAGTCTGACGAGCTGTGCCCCTGCAACTGGCAACCGGGTGACGATCACCTGAAAGCCGCCTGATCGAACCCGATCAAGCCTTTAGGCATTGGTCAAGCGCTGGGCTCCGACGGTGACGTTGGGGCCCAGCGTCTTTTCACAGTCGCCTTATCTCCAGAACGACAAAGGACTCGATATGCAAATCAATCAACTCAAGCGAGAGATTCCCGATTTCGCCAAGGACCTCCGCATCAATCTTGGTAACGTCCTCGACGTGGACCAGTCCGAAGGACTGACCGACAAGCAGGTCTGGCTGACGGCGCTTGCGACGGCTGTTGCCTGCAAGAACGTCGAGCTTATCGACGCTGTTGCCTCTGACGCTGCTAGCGTCCTCGACGCCAAGGAACTGGATGCGGCGCGCGCAGCCGCGGCAATCATGGGCATGAACAATGTCTATTACCGCTTCCTGCACCTGACCTCGAACGAGGACTACAAGAAGCTGCCTGCAAAGCTGCGCATGAGCGTGATCGGCAATCCCGGTATCGACAAGGTCGACTTCGAACTGGTTTCGCTGGCCGTATCCGCCATCAA
>JBCDLQ010000558.1:0-2200 GCA_039414335.1 Pseudomonadota bacterium
GAAACGGTACTCTGCGTAGAAATTTCCGTGACCACGCCGATGCTCGTCGTCACGGGCATCGATTGACCTTCGAAGGTAAACGGCTGCTTGCGGAAGGTTTCCATCAAACGTTCGGCGAGCTCCAGACCCTGGTGCTCGGCCTGATCGCTGGTGATGATGACGAACTCATCGCCGCCCAGGCGGCACATGACATCGTCTTCGGCGAGGCGGGACTGACATCGTCGAACGAGATCGCGCAGGATCGCATCGCCCGCCGCATGGCCATACTCGTCGTTGGCATCTTTGAAGTGGTCCAGATCGAGAATTAGCACGGACCGATCGAACTCATCGGCATCGATATCCTTCAGCGCGGTGCCCAGATAGCTTTGCAGGAACCTGCGGTTATAGGCACCGGTCAGGGGATCAGAGTTGGCCAGCATGGCGGCCTTGTGCTGTTCCTTCAGAGCGGTCGCGTGACGCTCATACAGCACGCGTACGCGGTAGGAGAGTCCCAGGGCCAGAATGCTGGCCTCAACCACGGCAGCGAGATACATCAGCTGCTCGGACAGGGGGTTCGCCATGAAGTCCAGAGACAGCATGCTGCGTACGATCGCGTTGATGACGTAGATGCTCCAGGCCGCCAGGAAGATCGAGCCTTCCACGGATCCCTTTCTGGCGGCAATCAGGCTGGCTGCAATCAGCAGGATCATGACCACGGAGTTGATCAGCTGGATCGATAAGGTGACCAGCAGGAACAGATTGGTCGGAGCGACCAGGACAACGGGCCCGAGCACGGCCAGAATCACTGCCGCGTTGCGGCAGGCCTTGGTCAGTTTTGGGGCCAGGCGCATACCATCGACAAAGGCCTGGAAGAACAAATAGATCGAGATGACCAGCATGACCGCGAAGAGGATGTTCAGACGGCCCACCCAAGGGAGCAGCGCATCAGGCAGCAGGAAGTTCTGCAGCATCCCCGAATCGATGCCCAGTAGTAGCAGCGTGCAGGTCATGGCCAGCACGTAGAACAGATGGCCTTGCTGGCGAAGATTCAGATAAAGCGCGAAGTTGTGGAAGATCAGCGCCAGCAGGACACCAAAGACCAGGCCATAGAAGAGGTAGGAATTCGCCCGACTGGCAGCGAAGCCGGCACCATCCTCGACAGCGAGTATCAGGGGCTGGAGGCTCTGCTGAATCGTCTCGACATTGATCAGGATCGTGGCTCGCGTCCCAGGTTCGATGGTTAAAGGAAAGACGTATTCCCGGCCAACGGATTCAGCGTCCACGGCCTCGGTCACGGTTGCTGAGCGCCGTTCAATCTGCCCTGACGGGTCCAGAGTAAACAGCTCGAAACGGCTGAACAGTCGCCGACCGACCCGGAGCGCGTAGTCGGGCTGACCATCCGCAGGCGCGATCAACACGAGCTTCAGCCAAAGGGATGGCGCTTCTTCATTCAGCGTGGGGTCGAAGGGCAAGAAGCCTTCGTCGCTCTCAAAAAGCGCTTCGGGCGAGAGTTCATGATCAGGATCGGGACGATAGAACGACAGGCCTTTCAGATCCGCCATGACCCCGGAAGTTGGCAGGGGATGCACAGGTGGATTGGGGTCGGCCTGCCCCCAGACCGGCCCACACAGGCACAGCGTTAGCATGAACGCCAGGGTACGTATCACCATCACTGGAAAGCGCACCCTTGGGCTGGCCGAGCCAATAAAAGCGTGGCAATCAATCGAAAATCCCTGAATCCCTGAGGGTTAAAGGTTAATCAGACACTGCCGACAAGTCCAGACATTGCAGTGGCCAGTTTCTGGCCCAGAGACTTGACGAAGCTACTGAGTGATCAGGATGCGAGAGGCGCTGGTGCGGGCAAACTGAGTCTCGTCATACATCAGCTCGAGATCTGCCGGTAACCACGCAAAATCTCCTGCATGGGTCACTTCGGCATAGTGACTGATTGAATGAGTCCCTCTGCCCAGACTCTGCGCATAGAATCTGGACTTGGGCTGGCCGAGTTTCCTCTCCTCAAAAAAGTTGAGTTGTTCATCGCGTAAAGCGTTGGCAGGTAATACGCCCGTTAGAGCGGGATCAATCGGACGAAAACCTCCCGGGAGGTGATCTGTGACTGCCAGATGGAATCTCGGCGCAGGAAGCTGAACGGCAAGATCGATTCGGATCAGGTCTCCGACCTCAAGCTGTTGATCGGTCACCGGCTGCCACTCCAGATTTC
>JBCDLQ010000559.1:0-2194 GCA_039414335.1 Pseudomonadota bacterium
CCCCTCCGGCAGCGAAATCGTGGTGCCCACTGGGCGCGAAGTGGCCGAGGCGGAGAACCACAGCTGATCGCAGAGGCTCGTCCAGAAGCGCCCAGCAGATTCCATCTGGAAAGATCGCTCAAGTTCTACGGTCCATCTGGCAGCGAATTGCAGGTCATGGTCAGGTTCCGGCCGGAGATCGCGGCAAACCTCATTGGCGAAACAGCGCCAGGGGTGGGCGGCAGGTCTGCGGGTGACGAGCTGCTATCTGGGCGGATTTCTGGTTCATCTCAAACGCCGGAGGTCCGTAGCATCGCGTTTGCAGATTCAAGCCTCCAGTCTTGCGTCTGGAGTGCTTATCACCCGAAAACTTTGATCACTAATGTAACAACGCTGGACTGCTCGTCTGAGGGAATCACCGACCTGGATGGACTGGAGCAACTCACCTCACTCATAGACCTGAATCTATCCAACAATCCAATCAGCACGATGGGAGAAGTGAGTGCACTGACCGTGCTCACCGTGCTGAATGTCTCATGGACCCAGATCAGCGATCTCGCTCCCGTCAGTGGCTTAACGTCGCTCGATAAGATTTATCTGCGAGACACTCCGGTGGCTAGCCTGTTGCCATTAATCGGCCTTTCCCAACTCACAGAGCTCCACGCGGCTGAAACACTCGTCGATGCAGTGCCGAACATCGTGAGTTCAAGCCTACGGGTGCTGGATCTCACCGATACGCCCTTGGTCGATATTGCTGCGGTTCAGGATTTCCCTGACCTGGAAAACCTGTATCTGTCGCACGATCCTCTGAATGTCAATGTCGTCTGGCTCCCTGGGAGGGGTCCTTTTGGAGATATCAGTGCAATCATTGCATTGGCCTCGGCTCCTGGATCGAGCCTCGCCGTAGTCGATCTCAGCCCTCACCCGGGTCTGTTCTGTGATCAGTTGAATGAGCTCCGTGGTCACATGCCCAGCGGGCTGGATGTGCCCGTAAACTGTTCTCCGCTTCCTGTTCCACTGAATCTGGGCACAACCCTCAACCCCTCTGAAACGAGCAATTTCTGGCTGTACTGGAACGGTGTTTTCAACACGGATCCAAACCTGGTCTTCGAATTTGAGATCGAAGAAGTTCGCCTCGATTCCGGCTCGAGCAGGCAGCTCATCACCACCAATTCGTTCATGAACTTGGGCTCGCAGGGGGCAATCCCCCCGGGTCTGTTGTCCTACCGGGTTCGGACTTGCCTAGGACAGACCTGTGGTGCGTGGAGCCAACCGATGTATCAGTCGATTGTCGGTTCGGCAACACAGCTTGCCTCTGAAGCGCTTGATCTGGTGACTGATCCGGCTCTCTCACTCTGTCTTTCTGATCAGATTGCCGATTTCTCAGTCACTCAGGCGGGCCAAATTTTTGCAGTGGATTGTGTCGATGAAGGGGTGACGAGCCTGCAAGGAGTTGCGGCCTTTCCACACCTGACAACACTGCATCTAAGCCGTAATGCAATTGCCAACCTGACGCCGCTGACACCCTTGCTGAACCGAGGCGCCTTCGCAGCGCTGCCCGTTGTTTTTGATTTGAGACTCGCCGAAAACAACTTGACTTCACCCCAGCTGGATGCGCTTCTGATTCCGAACGTTGAGTTCTCCGTCCTGGACTTGTCAGACAATGAACTGTCGGGAAGCGCCTTGGGGGCAGCGACCTTCGTCGGTGACCTGGACATCAGCGATAACTTGATCACGTCTCTGCAGGCGCTGGATACGGTTTTGGTTGATCGTCTATTTGCTCGCAACAACAGTCTCACTCAGATCGACGAGCTTTTGGTCACTGACACCCTGCAACTCGACAACAACTCAATTTCGACGTTCCTAGATCCGACACCCTTTGCGTCGACGCTGAAGGTTTTGAGTCTGTCAAATAATCCGTTGCCTGGCTTTGTTGACTTTGGTGCAGCAATGTCCGCCACAACGAATCTGGAGATACTGAAGGTCGTCAATTCGGGTAGAAATAGTTTCAGTTTCCTCAATGATTTGCCGTTGTTGCGCGAGTTTGATGGGAGTGACAATCTCGCCTCTGTGATCTTTGCCAGTCCAGCGAATGCGAACCTGACTCGCCTGGTTGCGAGAGATAATCTGCTTGGGGCTATCGCTTCATTTGAACACTTGAGCTCATTGGAGGTTCTTGATCTCAGGTCCAACTTTATGCAGTTTTTCCCTGAGA
>JBCDLQ010000560.1:0-2192 GCA_039414335.1 Pseudomonadota bacterium
GATGGTGCAGTTGAAATTCAGAGTCAGAAAGGCGTGCTTAACACCAGACGAACCGAGCTGCTCGATGCGGCCTTCGTTGATGCGATACATGTTCCAGACCAGGAAGGGGTGCTGGTCCCGAGGCGAGAACTGATAGGACCCGATCGTGCTGAATTTCGGCACCCAGACCGCATCGCCAAAGCCGACGCTCTTGAGCGTGGCTGACGGGGCCACCTTGACGCGACCGGTAGAGCTCTGCCGCCCTTGATAAGCCACGTTGGCCAAGGTCACCATTTCGACATCAACCAGATACTCCGGCGTGTTGGTCGGATCAGGACGGGTCGGGTTGTCCTGCGGCCAGAACGGACGGCCAGCACAGCTCAGGTTGCCGCGCGGCGGAGAAGTGCCACTCACGTTGGCGCCTGCGGGGACATTCATGGTCAGGTCCAGCCACATCATGCCCAGCGGCATGCCCTCAAGCTCGGGAGCGTCGAGTTCGTTGGCCAGCCACTGGGAACCGCGCACGTCCGCATTGTGGAGCGTCAGTTCGTTACGATCAGATTGGGCCAATGCATGGATGTGGGTAATCGTCGCGAGATGATTACCGCCCGCATCGAGGATCTGAAGCTGTGCGCTGCGGTTTTCCTCAGACGGGATCAGCGTGATGTTGCGGAAGTCGGCGACGCGATCACCTCGACGCAGGACCAGATCCGTACTGATCGACAGGGAGCCGCCATTGAACGCTTCAAAGTTGCCATAGGGCACCCATGCCCAGAGGCGACCATCGTTGACGCTGACCTGACGCACTATGCGTTCGGTCTGGACCCGAGCGCCATCGACCACGTCAACGCCAAAGTCTTTGAGGTAATCACCACGCAGCTCCATGCGTGCCTGACCAGGTCCAGCGGGCCATGCCGACGACGGCGAAGTATCCCAGGGCAGATCGTTGGCAGGTGACGGGGCGGCCCAAGCCAGGGCCAGCACAAACGTGCAGGAACGGAAAAATCGCATGGAGTCGCTCTCGATTAGGGGATTTTTGTGCGACGAATCATACCGAAAGCTTGTCAACAAAGCGAGCCAACTTCCGGTACAAGTCTGCAGGAATTTCAATGACCTGCAGTCCGATCAGACACTTCATAGGGGAAACCGTGAAACGGCGCACGGTTTGGTCATAGGCGTTGCGCGAGTCCGATCGCGCCAGGAATGCGCTTGCCCATCTCCTGGCGAATGGTGGTCATGGACCAACGCGGTGCCGAAAAACCCTTTTTTATCAACAATTTGTCGACCCCGTCAGGGTGGTGCCGGAAGCGTCCCGTAGCCGGATCAAGGAGACAGGTTTCGCCGGCGCTGAGCTCGATGGAGAAGGCGAACCAGCCACCGGACTCAAGTCGTTTGGCCAGCGGCTCGACCAAGGGCTCCAGCTCACCCACGTAGACCAGCACGTCGGCGGCCAGCACGGTCGACCATCGCTGGTCCGCTTTGCGAAGATAATTCACCACATCGTTCTGGGAGAGGCTGGCATAGCGACCGCTGGCCCGGGCTTGCTTGAGCATGCGCGGCGACAGATCGACACCGTCCATTTTCTCGAAGCGATCAGCCAACGCCTCGGCCATCAATCCAGTGCCGCAGCCCAGATCGAGGACTCGGCTGAGGTCGGCCTGGTAATCGAGCAAGCGCTCGGCCATCTCTTCCGGAATCCGATAGCCCAGTTCCTCCGTGAGATGCGATTCGAATTCGTCGGCATAGTCGTCGAAGAGAGCCTGCACATAGGCCGGTTCAGCCCGTTCGCCGGGCTCTCCGCGGGCCAGTCCGATGAAATGCTGGCTGTTGTGGTCCTGGGGATTTAGCTCAAGTGCCCGTTCCAGCGCCGGCAGCGCCTCGGCCGGACGCTTCAGACGCAACAGCAATCGTCCCAGGCCGGCATGCGCGGCTGCGTTGTCTCCATCGGTGGAAATCAACTGCCCGTAAGCGTGTTCAGCTTCGACCAGACGACCGGTCAATACGAGCTCATCGGCTTGAGCCACCAACCCCGCGGCCTGACGCCGGAACTTTCCGTAGTCGACTCTGGCCTGATCGGTCTTCTCCAGCGCCGTACGGGCATGCCCGAGCAACAGACTAAGCGCGGGGTGATCCGGATGCGAAGCGAGTCCTGACAGCATCGCGTCTTCTGCCTCAGCCGCCTGATCCAGCGCCAGCAGGGCCACGCCCAGGGC
>JBCDLQ010000561.1:0-2191 GCA_039414335.1 Pseudomonadota bacterium
CTCAGCGTGATCCGCGCCAGCGACGGCTTCGATCTGGCCCTGGCTGAAATCGGCCAGGGGAATGCCATCGATTTCTATCAGTCCGAATTCGTCGGCATCGACTGGTCACCGATCTCTCCCGTTTTCGCGACGCCCGGCTACGTCCCCGTCACGACCAATACGGGCCGCAGCACCGTTGCCGCTGGAATCGTTCTGTTCGGAGAAACGGGACCCGGCGCCTTCGGACGCGTGGGTCAGCTCACCCAGCCCGTTGTGACTGACCTGCCCGGTCAGATCATCGCCGAGACCCATGCCTTTCCCTCCTTTTCGCGCAATGGCCAGCGACTGGCCTTCTTCCGCATTACCTTCCCCTCCCCCCTGATGGATCAGCCCGCTCAGGCTGATTTGATCGTGGTCGACCTGACGTCAGGATCCGGACTGATCGTCGCCACTTTCCCGCCCAGCAACTATCCATTGGGTGTGGATTGGGGTGCGAATGACGCGGTGCTGTATTTCGCTGCGGGGACTCAGGTCAGTCAAGGCGGGCAGTTCATTCCTGCAGCAATTGCCAGCACCGCACGGATCTTCACGGTCAGCCCCGAAGGCGGCAGCATCGGTCAAATCCCGGGAGCGCCGGTCGGCTACTTCCCCAGTGCTATCCCGCCTTCACCGGTCATTTTCCAAAGCAATTTCGATGGCTGAGGACTTGACGCTCTGTCCCTTTCGGCGGCCCGGGTCGCCTGCCAGGTCACGGCCTTCCAGCCGGCATCACTGTGCCTGAAGACGCCCGTATTGAGATACTCAGCAGACGGAACACCATCTTCGCTGGCATGGAGTCGGAAGGTCACCACCGCCGTGTCGCCAAAATCCTGCACCTGGACTTCGCTGGCCGTGTAAACGGTAGCTGGCCCATCGCTGGCATCGGGCGTCTCCTCAGCTTCAGCCGCCATGCCGGCCAGGATGTTGTCCTTGCCAAAACGTTCGCCGCTGGAGCTGGTGTAGATCAGGTCATCCGCCCAGAACGCTTCATGGGTGGCACGGTCGTTGACCGACGCCCCGGCCAGAAAGGCGTCAAGCTGTGCGCTCAGGGTGGCTGCCGTGTCCTCGCCATGGTGAACAGCGCACACCGGCGGAGAGATCAGCAGAAGGCCCAGAATGGTCGCCCCGCAGAGAACGGTACTCAGCAGTCTTGATGTGGTCATGCTCGATGTCCTTGTTGTCCGTAGTCCTCAGACCGACCGGATGAAATCCCGCAGGACAGGATACACCTGAGTTCGCCAGCGACGTCCACTGAAAATGCCGTAGTGACCGGCACCCGGCACTTCGAAATGCTGACGACGCTTCTTCGGCACACCCGTGCACAGATTCTGCGCTGCTCGGGTCTGGCCCAAGCCGGAAATATCGTCAAGTTCGCCTTCGATGGTCAGCAATGAGGTTCGATTGATCGCCGAAGGGTCGACCCGCTCTCCGTCAATCACCCACTCACCCTTAGGCAGCAGGTGTTCCTTGAAGACCACATCGATCGTATCGAGGTAGTAGGTCTCAGGCATGTCCAGCACCGCGTTGTACTCGTCGTAGAACTTGCGGTGTGACTCCGCATCGTCCATGTCACCGTCAATCAGGTGCTTGTAGAAATCCCAATGTGACTGGGCGTGACGACGCGGATTCATCGCCATGAACCCGGCGTGCTGCATGAAACCCGGATAAACCCGCCGGCCAGCACCGGGGAAGTTGGCGGGCACCGGATGAATCAGATTCGCCTTGAACCAGCTCGAGGATCGCGTGGTCGCCAGGTTGTTCACGCCCGTCGGGCTTTCCCTGCCATCGACGGGACCGCCCATCAGTGTCAGGGTTTTCGGCGTGGTTTCTCGTCGACCGGCCATCAGTGAAATCGCGGCCAGCACCGGCACCACCGGTTGACAGACCGCGATCACATGCAGCTGCTTTGCCCCGATATGGCGAATGAAGCCTTCGATGTAATCGACGTAGTCGGCCAGAGAAAAATCACCCTCACTGAGGGGCACCATGCGGGCATCGATCCAGTCCGTGATGTATACCTTGTGTTCCGGCAACAGCGTGCGCACCGTATCTCGCAGCAGCGTCGAATGATGGCCTGACAAGGGAGCAACAACGAGCACGGGCGGATCGTTCTTGAGATCGGCGATGGTCTGGGCGTCGTCGGTGAATCGTTTCAGGCGAAGCAGTCGGCAAA
>JBCDLQ010000562.1:0-2188 GCA_039414335.1 Pseudomonadota bacterium
GTCGTGTCGGCAATCACGCCCATGTCGTGGGTAATGAGGATGACTCCGACCTGGCGTTCACGCGCCAGCTCCTTGATCAGGTCGAGTATCTGAGCCTGGATCGAAACGTCCAGAGCCGTGGTCGGCTCATCGGCTATAATCACTTCGGGTTCGGAACACAGCGCGAGCGCAATCACCACGCGTTGGCGCATGCCGCCTGAGAACTGGTGGGGGTACTGCTTCACCCTTAGTTCCGGCTGGGGAATGCCGACACGGTCAATCAATTCGACGGCTCGCTTCTGCGCGTCCGCCTCGGAAAGCTTGAGGTGCACCCTTATCGTTTCGACCAGCTGCTGTTCCACGGTTAGCAGCGGATTGAGCGAGGTGAGCGGGTCCTGAAAAATCATCGAGATTCTGGCTCCGCGCAGAGCACGCATGGCCTGCTCGTCCCGACCGCTGATCTCCTCGCCCTGAAAACGGATAACGCCACCGGTGATCCGGCCCGGAGGTTCCAACAGTCCCATGACAGCGGCACCGATGGTCGACTTGCCGGCACCCGACTCGCCGACGAGCCCGTGGATCATACCGGGTTCGACCATGAGGCTTGCTTCATTGACCGCCACGAAGGTCTGACGCCGTGTGGGGAAGGCCACGGAAAGCCGATCGATCTCAAGCAACGTCATTGTCGCTCACCGCAGCTTCGGATTGAGCGCATCACGCATCCAGTCGCCAAGCAGGTTGACCGCAAGTGCCAGCGCGAGAAGTGCGATGGAGGGAAACAGGATGATCCACCATTCGCCAGAGAACAGAAAGCCCTGGCCAATGCGGATCAGGGTGCCGAGCGAGGGTTGGGTCGGCGGCACACCGACGCCAAGGAAGGACAGTGTCGCCTCGGTGATGATGGCGAGTGCCAGTCCGATGGTGGCGATGACCAGCACTGGTCCGAGCACGTTGGGCAAGACGTGGCGCAGCATGATCAATCCTGACGGAACACCAATGAGTCGAGCGGCCTGAACGTAATCCTTGCTCCGTTCCACCAGCGTGGCGCCCCGAACCGTGCGGGCGTATTGCACCCAATCCGACAGTCCGATGGAGACGATCAGCACCCAGATGGCCATGTCCGCGCGGTAGTCCGGCGGAATGAAACCACGCGCGATGCCAAAGACCAGCAGCGCGATCAGGATCGAGGGAAAGGACAGCTGAACGTCCGCGACCCGCATAATCAGCGTGTCGATCCAGCCACCCACGTAGCCGGCAATAAGACCGAGCGTGACCCCAAGCGTCATGGCGAACAGAACCGCCGAGATGCCGACAAACAGGGAGATGCGTGAGCCGTAGAGAATGGCCGAGAAGATATCGCGGCCCTGATCGTCAGTCCCCAGCCAGAAGACGTTGCCGGTGAACTGGTTCTCCTGCATGGGCGGCGTGAAACCATCCAGCAGGTTGAGCGTGGCAGGATCGAAGGGATGGTACGGCGCGATCCATGGCGCCAGAAGCGCCGCAAGCGACATAATCATCACGACGAATGTCGCCACGATCGCCACCGGACTGTGGCGGAATGACCAGGCAACATCCGAATCCCACCAGCGCGCCAGACGACCCTTGGGTCGGGCGGGCTTTGCAGGCTGGGTCTGTTCTGGAGTGATATCGGTCATGATTGCCTGCCCCTATCCGCCGCCGGTGGAGTGTTCGACGCGCAAACGCGGATCAACGACAAAATAGAGAATGTCGACAATCAGATTGATGGTCACAAATACCAGCGCGATGAAGATCAGATAGGCGGCCATCACCGGCACATCGACGAACTGGATCGAGTTGATGAACAAGAAGCCGACGCCGGGCCACTGGAACACCGTCTCGGTGATGATGGCGAATGCGATGATCGAACCGAGCTGAAGTCCGGTGATTGTGATGACCGGAACCAAGGTGTTCTTCAGTGCATGGCCGAAATTGATGGCGCGATCGGTCAGCCCTCGGGCGCGAGCGAATTTGATGTAATCGGTGCGCAGCACTTCGAGCATCTCCGCCCGGACGAGCCGCATGATTAGGGTCATCTGATAGAGCCCCAGCGTAATCGCGGGCAAAATCAGCGATTGCAGCCCATTGACGGTCAGAAACCCTGTCTTCCAGCCGCCAATATCGACCACTTCGCCGCGACCGAACGACGGCAACCACTGCAGCTCCACGGCAAAGACCCAAATCAGCAGGA
>JBCDLQ010000563.1:0-2172 GCA_039414335.1 Pseudomonadota bacterium
CTCGCCGCCCTCGCCTACTTCAACAACCCGGAAGACCTGATCCCGGATCACATTCCCGGCCTGGGCTTTCTCGATGACGCGATCATGGTCGAGCTGCTGTGTCGTGAGCTCAAGCCCGAGATTGATGCGTACCGCGATTTTGTTCGCTACCGCTCTGCGGCAGCCAAGCGACGCGGTGTGCCCGAGTCTGAACTGAATCGCTCCGACTTCATCAAGAACCGCGAACAGGCCCTCCTGTCGCGCATGCGACGCCGCCGCCGCCGGGGTGGCGGTGGGGGTGGCGGCAAATCGCCCTTCTCCCTGTTTTGAGCGATACGACCAGATTCTAGAACGGCCTCGAAAGCATCGCCCGTCGACCTCAGGTTGGCGGGCGCAGCATTTCCAGATGGGGAATATCGTCCTCAAGATAGGGCCCACGAATCGTCTCGAAGCCCAGATCCCTGTAGAACGTTTCCAGATACTGCTGTGCTGAAATCCGAATCCCCTGTCCCGGATAGCGTTGTTCGCAGTTGGCCAGCGCTTGCTCCATCAGCGCTCGCCCCAGCCCGAGACCACGGCCCGCAGCCGTGGTCAGCACACGACCGATCGAGGGTTCCGAATAGCTCGCTCCGGGCGGCAGCAGTCGTGCGATGGCCAGGACCTGACCCTGACTGTCCTCCGCCCACAGATGCAGAGCGATCGCATCCAGGTCATCCAGCTCCTGATAGGGACAGGTCTGCTCCACCACGAAGACGGCGACGCGCTCGCGTAGCAAGCGGTAAAGTCCCGCAACCCCGAGAGACTCGAAGTCGCTGCAGTGCCAGCGCACGGCCTTGTTGTCAGATCGAGCGGATGTCATCGCGCTTAGCCTCGTTTTCATTAGCTGTTGTTTCAAGGAATCCTGGCCGTGAATGATATCCGCCTGCTGGCGACCTTCGAAGTGGAAACCACTCGAAACGCTCCCCGCAGTCTCGATCGCGAATCCTGTGCCGCCCTGGCCGAGGGCCTTGCGCAGGATCTCGTTCGCCAGTCGGAACTGGCGGGACAAGGCCTGCTGGTGGTCGGCGGCGGGTTGTTCGAGCCGGCTGAAATTCTGCGCCCGGGGCTGCCGGCCTGGCAGGCGCTCGGCGACTTCAGCAAGAACGCGCCCTTCGACCCCGAAGCTGGTGGACAGATCATGGCCATTGGTGCGCATCAGGGCCGATTGCCCGACGCCCGCCTGGCACCGACGACTTCCGGCCTCGACGGTCAGCTACTGGCCCTGCCCGTTCTGCTCCGATGCACGGAATCCGTCTTTAGCGTGCTGAGCGAACAGCTGGAATCCAATCTATTCGAATCCGGCGGCCTCCATCCGCCGACTCGCGCGGCCTTCAGTCAGGGCACGGGGCTGGACACGGGCCACGGGCAGCTGATGACCCTCACTGACCTGATCGCGCTGACCCACGTTCAGATGGATACAGCTGGTCTTGGCGCCTTCTGGCCGGTCATTGAACACGGCCTGATCGAGCCCGGCAGCGACCAGCGTTTCGACCTGCCCGGCCCGCTGGACGTCCATTGGTCCGGGGAACGCCAGGACGTTCATATCGAGTTCCAGACCTTCAATGACTTTGACGATGATCTCAGTACCTATGCCGTGTGGACGCGTGCCTTCCGCAGCCTGAGCGCCCTGCTGACAGCTCACGGCATTCGCACCGAAGTCCAGACCCGGCACACGCTGGACCTCGATCGTCGCGCCCTGGTTGAATCCGCAGGTCCGAGCGCGCTGCCGAGCGGCCTGACCGAGCAGGTCCATGAGGACTGCGGCCTGCTGTGCTGGACGCTGATCGAAGATGGGCGCTGTTTCCACCTTTACCCGCTGGACGCCAACGGCGTCGAGTTACTGCTCGGCGATTTCAAGGCCCGCGGACTGGAGGCGGTCCGTCCTGGAAGCGGCGTTCAACTGGCCGCCGACAAACAGACGCTCGAGGGAGCCCACTGACATGAGCCGATCCAAAGATAAAAACCGATACGACGAGAACGACAAGGCTTATGTCGCCGAGTCGCCCATACATGGCCGAGGTCTGTTCGCCTTCGCCAAGCCTGCTACGCAGTGTGGTCTGCCGTGGCAAAAGATGCCCCTCAACCAATGCCGCGTTCTCGTGGTCCGGCTCAAAGGCCGCGATCATCATGGAGGGTGCTGCCTTTCTTTCGGCC
>JBCDLQ010000564.1:0-2153 GCA_039414335.1 Pseudomonadota bacterium
CCGATCTCGCCGCCGTCCAGGTTGTAGGAGAAGCCCCAGAAGACATTGGACGGGTCATTGATATCGGCCACGCTGGCGTCGAAGATGTTGGTCACGGTCTCGCCCAACACGCCCTCGATGCGCACGCTGGCGTAGGTGACCTCATCGCCGCCGGGGGTGATCCCCAGGAGGTCTGCAAGCGGTGGAGCCACGGAGTAGAGCTGGCCGTCGCCGTTAAGATCTTCGCCCACCAGAATGCCCGTGACAGTGCCACCATTCGGGTAGCTCTGGGAAAACTGGACGCTGACCTCTTCAGCCAGGGCATGGGTGGCGGGCAACAGGGCGCCGGCCAGCAGCGCTGCCGTCGCCAGTCGATTGGTGAAACGTTTCATGTATTGGTCTCGAGTGCTGTTCATCTCTTCTTCCTTTCCGGCGAGGCCGGTGCGTTGAACATGAAGTCATCGGTGCGAAGGGCATGGAGAGTTTTTGCCGTTCGGGCCGCGTTCTCCGGGGCGTTTCCCCGAAGTGGGCTTCACCTTCGACGCCGGGCCGGTGAAAGTCCTGAGCAAACTCGAAAATTTCCTAAAAGCTTTGTAATTCAGCACTATAAACATCGATTTTCTCGGTCGGAAATGTCACAATCGGCTCGCCAATCTCGCCGAATAGAAGGCATCTGGACCATTTGAAGGGGGCAAGCACCACCATGCGATGGATCGCGATCAAGGAGCATTTGATCGATCTGGACGTCGGCCAGGTCCATCACGAAGGGGAGGCCCGCCCTCTGTCACCGCGCCTGTTGGCCCTGTTGCGGCACTTCGTTGAGCACAGCGATCAGGTGATTGCGCGCGATGCGCTGATTGAGGCGGTCTGGGGCCACCTGGAGGCCGCAACCGATGACTCGGTCAACGTCGCCGTCTCTTCCCTGCGCCAGGCCATTGGTGACACACGGCGCCCCCATCGCGTACTCAAGGCTGTGCCACGCCGAGGCTACCTCTTCGATCGCACCAGTCTGCGCACGCTGGATGATTCGCAGGCCGCTGAATTAATCAGCCGCCAAAGGGCGTTGGAAGGAAGTGCCAGAGACTCCAGCGCAGCAGCAATACCGCCTTCAACCAGACCCTTGGGTCTGGCTGCCGTTGCCGCCGTACTGTTCGCAGCCGCCCTGGCCTGGTGGCAGCCTTGGCGAGCTGAGCAGGACGCTGTGGACATTGGCCGCGCGGTCGCTGTACTGCCCTTCGTTGACATGACGGCAGACGGCGACCACGGCCCCTTCGCCGACGGCCTGGCCGATCGCATCATCCATATGCTGACCCTGTCGCCTGAGTTGGAGGTGACCGCCCGCACCTCGTCCTTTGCCTTTCGGGGTAGTGAAGCAAGAATCGACGAAATAGCAGAGGCGCTTGGTGTGGATGTGGTGCTGGAAGGCAGCGTCCAGCGGGCCGACGAGCAGGTCCGGGTACTTGCCCAGCTCATCGACGCGCGAACGGAGATGCACCTGTGGTCGCGCACCTATGACCGACCCATCGGCGAACTCTTTGCACTTCAGGATGACATCGCCAACGAAGTCGCTCGCACAATGACTGACACACTGTTGCCGGAACGAGCGCTTCCGCACGCGAATTCACAACAAGTGTGGGAACTGATCACGCGTGGGCGCCTGGCCATGGACAACTACACGCTGGTCGAATCCAGCGCCGCGGTCGCTTACTTTCAGGAAGCCCTCGCGCTGGAACCGAACAATGTCGACGTTCTGATCGGCCTGTTCGATGCCCTGGGCATGCAGCGAAGCCTCGGCCCCATGCGGACCAACCGGGATACGGTCGATATTCGACAACCTTACCTGGAGCGCGCCCAGCAGCTGGCCGGAGATTCGGCCATGGTCATCAGAGCAACCGGCGATTGGCACTTCAGCCACAATCGCCCATCCGATGCGCTGGAACACTATCGACGAGCGCTCGACATCAATCCCAATGACGCCGTGTCCTGGCGCCACTATGGCCGCATCCTTTTCCGCGAAGCACGCTATGACGAGGCTATCGAACCCCTCAGGACAGCGGCCAGACTCGACCCCTACATGGCACTCGGCCAGGTCTGGTTGGCGGATGTGTTCTGGGCCGTGGGACGCAGTGAAGAAGCATTATTTCGATTGAGAGAAGTCGTCGAGCGCTCACCAG
>JBCDLQ010000565.1:0-2152 GCA_039414335.1 Pseudomonadota bacterium
CAAACGGCTCGTAGATCAAGAACCCATCCTGAGCGAAGGTTATCGTGGCTGGAGTACTGTTATCGATCGTTGATCGCAGCAGAACGCTAGCCGTGCGGTCCGATTCACTAAGATTGATTGCGACAGAACCGCTGCTGGTTTCAGAACCCGAACCCGAGGAATTGGTCGTGATAGTGATCCAGGCCTCTTGCGGTTCGAGCTGCCAGCCACAGCCATCGGTCCCTGTGATCTCCACATCGAAATCGTCACCATCAGGAGAAATGGAGAAATTCACCGGACTCACAGTGAAATCGCACTCCTGACCGCTCTGATTCACCGTCAGCGTTTCATCACCGATCGCGACCGTGCCCGAACGCGGGTCAACGGAAGGATTGTCAAGAATCGCCAAACTCACTGAGCCACCGCCACTGCCGGAAGCGCCGTCACTGATCAATATCCAGCTGGCGTTGCTCACGGCGGTCCAGGCGCATTCGCCGGTCGCACTCGTGGGTGCAAAAACGTCAACACTGGCGGAACTATCGCTGGCCTCAACGTTGACGGTGTTCGAGTCCAGCGCATAGGTGCAGCCATTCTGATCAATGCTATAAGTGAACTCTTCGCTGATGATCGTCATGCTGCGGGCCGGATTCTCTACGTTAGTCTCACCCGCGTTGTCTGCAACGCTATAGCTCACGCTTCCTGTGCCGGTCGCAATCGTCAACGGCGAAGTGATGGTCACCCAGTCGTCGTCACTCGTTGCGGACCACTCACAAGACTCATCGTTCGGTGTCACCTGAAAGCTACCGGTTCCTCCATCGACATCAAAGCTGGCGAAATTGGCATCGGTGATGAACGTGCAGTCACCATCTTGACCCACAGCAAATGTCACGGTCTGCGCCACGAAAGGATCATTGGACGCGCTCAGGCTGACATTGATGTTGACGTTCCTGGCCAAGGGACTACCCGCTGGTGGATCAAAGGGAGCAACATCGAAGTTAACGGAGCCAGAACCGGTTCCGTTCAGCGTGTTCAAGGTGATCCAGTCTGTACCGTCGCCGATGTCTTCAGCAACAACTTCCCAATCGCAGTCAAATAATGACGTGTTGACCGTAAACGATTCGCTGCCGCCAGCTGACGTTACGACCACGTCATTTGGATCCGGATCGAGGTCGAGCTCGCAAAGCGTTTCATTGAGAATCCGGAAAGTCAGCGTCGTATCCGGCAGACTGACCGAATCAGCCCCCGACAGTTCTACGGTAAAGGTCTCCGTATCCTCGCTAATGTCGTCGCCAATAATGGTCACGGCAAACTGAGCAATCGTGCTGCCGGCGGGAAACTGGAGCGTGCCTGAATTCGCAAGGTAGTCCAATCCCGCGACGGCGGTACCGTCAACGGTCTCAAAATTCACAGAGACGTCGCTGTCCACTGCTTCCAACATAATGAGCGAAACCAGCAACGTCGAACTGGTTCCCGAGATGCCTGGCTCTTGGATCGTTTGACAGTCGTTGGCATTTCCACCGATACAGTTCGCGATAATGTCCGGTGTCGTGTCATCATCGATGATGGTGACGTTCGCGCTATCACTCTCATTTCTGAGTACCGCATTCACTTCACCCTCCAGATTCACCTCAAAGATTTCGTCGTCTTCAAAGTTCAGATCACCAATGATGGGCACTTGGAAACTCTGGGTCGTCTCACCCAGGAGGCCTGAGAATGTTAGTGTCCCCTGAGCAAGCGTGTAATCCAGCCCTACCAAAGCGGTGCTGTCCCGAGTGAAATAGGACACTTCAATATCATCGCCCGCCGGGTGCGGCCTGGTCAGTGAGACATCGACAACGGCAATATTTTGTTGCCTCTGGGCTGGGTCACCCTCTAGAACAGACACCGCATTGATCTCGATTTCTGCGGGAAGATCAATCCGATTGATAATGATCTGACCCGACGCCGAATCATTACTGGTCCGAGCCAGAATCATCTTGCCGTCAGCCTGGAAGGCAATATCCTGATTGAAACCGCACTCCCCTAGCAAAAAGGAGGTGACGGGTTCGATAACCGCATCGAATGCCAATCGGGCCAAGACTTCACACTCACCTCCAACCAGAATCTCGGAAATCACGACATAGTCCTGATTGGCGGAATTCCCTCCAATCTTGGGAGAGGAACCGAGCATTAG
>JBCDLQ010000566.1:0-2133 GCA_039414335.1 Pseudomonadota bacterium
CACGATGAGAAGTGCTGATGCCATAGGGTGTGCCGGGCGAACTCGCGGCAGATTGCCAGTTCCCGATCACGCCGAAGAATTGAGAAAACCCTTAACAAATCATGCACATAGCGCTTAACCCAGTCATCCAGCATGCACTCGAAATCGAAGGACTTGGAAAACTGGTGATTGACCGCCCTGCCCCGAACGTCGAGGCGACTGGCTTCGCTGGCGGAGCGTTCATTGGCAAAGGCGATGCGGTCATAGTCCAGAACGATGGCCGCCAGCAGCAATACCGCTGAATTGATGGCGGTGACGGGCACGTGGCCATTCAGGGCACCGGCACGGTTCAATGCCGACAGGCGAGCATCAACCCGACGCCGGATGACCCGGTGCTTGCCGGGCAGCTGATCGCCCAGGGCCAGAATCAGCGGGGCTTGCCCGACCTGAATACTGTCTGGGGACTCGCCGCGGCTTCGCAGTCGTTCCCACGCCACGAGCGAATCCTTGCCGCCGCCCATTGGAACCAACGTGCGCCGCCGCACGGCAAAGCTGCTTGGGCCATGAGGAAGCGCATCGGAAGACGGAAATTCTGGAAAGCCGTCAGGATCGAGATCGTTCTCGAAGGCAAATTCGGCCAGGCCATGACGATAGAGCGCAGTCAGCCACTGCGCCTGCCAGCGATCAGGAGAGCGGGCGTCAAAGCGCAAGGTCGACGGGCAACCCGCCTTCCAGTAGCTGACGCCGGCGACCCAGTGCAACAGGTCCAGAGCAGCCTCAATGGCCGGCCATCGCTCTTCAGCAATATCGAGAGGCGCGTCGGGCAGCCAGAACCGCTCGACCAGTTCGATGCCGTCCAGCGCATAGTTCAGCAGAACTTCGCCACTGGCGAGATCCAGCGACCGATCGACGAAAGTGAAAGTCGAGGAGGAATCCGGCTGCCCGTCAGTCCCGTACGCCTGGGCTTCAGGACGGGCCATGGGCCGTTTCAGCCTCGCTTTCGGGTACGGGTTCCGGATCTGTGCGTCGGGGCCAGGCCCGCAGGACCGCATGGGTCAGCGTCGCGAGGGGAATGGCAAAGAAGACGCCCCAGAATCCCCAGATACCCCCAAAGACCAGCACGGCCACGATGATCGCCACCGGATGCAGACTGACTACCTCGGAGAACAGAATGGGGACCAGCACGTTGCCGTCGAGCGCCTGGATCACAGCGTAGGCGACCAGCACCCACCAGAACTGGGCCTCCAGGCCGAAAGTGATCAGGGCAACAACGGCGACTGGAATCGTGACCACGGCAGCGCCGATGTAGGGAATCAGGACGGAGAAGCCCACAATCATCGACAGCAGCATGGCAAAGGGCAGGCCCAGCCAGGCAAAGACCAGATCGGTCACCACCCAGACAATCAGGATTTCCAGCACCTTGCCGCGAATGTAGTTACCGATCTGCGCATCGACTTCGCGAACGACATCCGTGACCAGCCCACGATCACGCGGCATGTAGGTAGCCATCCAGCCCATCAGGATCTTCTTGTCCTTGAGGAAGAAGAACACCAGCACGGGCATGAGGAAAACGAAGATCAGCAGCGTCGCCAAGCCGATCACGCCGGAAAAAGACACGAGCGTAGCGCCGTAGTTGACCAGCTCCGTGCCCATGTTGTCGACCATGCGCGAGAGCTGTTCCTCGGAAATCATGGAAATCTGGCGCTCAACGCCTTCCGTCGGCAGACCCTCGACGGCGTCGACACCGGGCGCCAGTCCGCCTTCCGTTGAGTCCGTTGCTTCCTGGGTGACCGGATCAGCGGCCGGCGCAACGATCTGCGGGTAACGTTCAGGCAGAGTCGACAGCCAGGCCTGCGCCTGCCCGATGTAGGTCGGCAGCTGCTGGACGATCGAGGCCAGCTGACGGGTCAGCATCGGCAGCAGACCGAAGAGAAGGAACAGCAGCGCCGTCATGAAAGCGCTGAACACGGCGACTACAGAGATCAGGCGGGGAAAGCCGAAGCGCTCGAAGCGCTGCACGGCGCCTTCCAGCAGGTAGGCGATGATCAGACTGGCCACCACTGGCGCCAGCATGCGGCCAAAGAAAGCCACCACCACCAGCCCACCGAGCAAGGTCAACGCCAGGATGACCACCTGCGGATCGGAGAAATGGCG
>JBCDLQ010000567.1:0-2107 GCA_039414335.1 Pseudomonadota bacterium
CGAAGGGCACGGGATCTTCGACTTCGTTGGGTGAGCCGTGAACATCGAAGCGGCCACCAAGGGCCTCGATGGCTTCAGCGAGCTGCTGATAGAAGCGCGCCACGCTCATGGCCGCCAGCGCGAATGATCGGCGAGCGCCACCTTCGGCTTCAACCACGCACTGGTGCTGGCAGAAGTCGAGTTCGACGGAGATGCTGCCGCCCGGGTCGGGCACGGGGCCGGTGGACAGTCCATGCGGTGTGACATAAAGGGTGGCGTGCCAGGAGTGATTGATCCACGGCGTCAGCGAGAGGCGGTACTTGCCGATGATCTGCGACCAAAGATGAAGGGCCGTGCAGGTCTCAGCCCAGGGCTCGTAGGGAATGGCAGGCCAGCTTGAGCGGTTCGCCGTCATGGTCAAATCCTCCGTTCAGACGCCAGGCAGTCTACGCGACTTGCTGACCCATCGGTTAGCGGGGTCAGTCTTCAGAGTGTCCCACTAATCTGCAGGAAGACTTGTCGCACTCCGGCACCGCTTCTGTCCTCGATAAACCGAACTGAGCTGCTGTCTCGGCGACCAGCGAAGACCGTTCGATTTCGATTGGTGCCGTTTTCAAGAATGTTCTCGATCCCCATGCGAACAACCAGACCGCCCGTGAGGCGCTTTTCGATGAAGGCGTCAAGATCAGGATCTGTGTCAAATCGATCAAGTTCATCGAGACCGAAACGTGGTTGCTCTGCGAACACGGAGACGTCGCCACCCCAGGCCAGGCCCTGGTCAGGTAAGTCCTGGCGAAAAGCGATGTTGCCTTCCCACGATCTTTCGTCTGACAGCTCGCGAGACTCACCGGTCAGGGGGTCGTCAACACTCGAGCGTTGCCATCGCCCGGTCAGATCAATTCGGCCACCTTTGATCCCGATAGGCCCCAACGGCAGCGTCACGTTGGTTCGGATGCCTGTGCGCGAACCGTCGCCAATATTGCCCGGAACTTCCAGCCCATCACTGAGGGGAAGCTGATCAACGACATCTTTGATTTGATCGTAGAATAGCGTCAGGCTCAAAAGGCCCAGTTCACCGAATCGCTGTTCCAGGACGACCTCCGTCTCCCAGCTGGATTCAGGCGCGAGATTCGGATTACCCAGGGCCAGTTCTTGATCACCCAGATCGGCAGCGCTGACGAAATCGTTGAAATTCAACTGGCCAACCACTCGCCGTGAATCGAGCCGAACCTGTAGCGTTTGAGTAGGGCTGTAGGTGACCGTAATGGCCGGCTTGAAGAACTCGAAGGTGCGATTTTCGCTGAAATCACCCGTTTGCTTGATCGTGGACCGCTCCACTGCGGCCTCCATATCCAGAGACCAGTTGCCCACGCGAGTAGCGTAGTTCATCGCCGCATCGTAGCGATTCTCAAGAACGCGTGTCAATGCACCGGGTACGTCGACGGGCTCAAGGGTGTCGCCCACTCGTTGTTGTAGGGTGAAATCACTGGTCAATCGATTTTCTGTTGCCTCCAGGGCAAAGCCGAACTGATGCTGTTCGTTCGCTTCCCAGGCGAGTTCGCTGCGAGCGATGGATTCCCTGGATCGTGATCGAAATCGGGTGGTCTGGTTGGTTCGATCGAGCTCCGGTTGCTCAAGCGTTCCGGTTTCGAGGAAGTCATCGCTTCTGTTCAAGGCAATGAGCTTCAGTGCGACGTTCTCACCGAGTTGTTGTTCCAGATCGATGCCGATTTCGTAACCAGTTTCCTCGTCCGTGTCGCCTTGAAACAGTACGAAGGCTTCTTCACCTAGCGGTTGACGACGTGAAGTTTCACCACCCTGTTCATCGAAGGCATCAATGATGGCATTGAGCTGCACTGCGGTTTTTGGAAAGGAATAGCGCGTCTGAAGGGCAATTGACCCGTTCCAGCCATCTTCATCAAAAACCTCATCTCGAGTTTCCAGAACCATCCCCGACGGGTCGATGACGCGCTCGTTGTTGATGCTCACACCACGATAGCGGTTCGCCCTTGCACTCAGTGTGGTGTCGAAGGCGCCACGCTGGACGGACCATGACGCGCGACCGAAGGGGAAAGGATTGCTTTCCTGGTCATAGAAATTGCTGCCAAGCGTCCAGGTTGCGGAGCTC
>JBCDLQ010000568.1:0-2091 GCA_039414335.1 Pseudomonadota bacterium
CGGGACAACATCTACGCCTTCCGAGGCGCCGGCGCCGAAGTCGTCGGCATCAGCACGGATCCCGTGGATCGCCAGAAGGCTTTCAGCGACAAATACCAGCTGCCCTTTGCGATCCTGTCGGACGAGTCGGGCTCGGTGGCCGAACGCTATGGCGTCCTGATCGAAAGCGGCAGCGTGAATTTTGCCCGTCGTGAAACATTCCTGATCGACCCAAGCGGCCGTATTGCCCGTCACTACCGCAACGTCAACCCGGATACGCACACGGAAGAAGTGCTGGCCGACCTGTTGAGTCTGACCGAGACCCAGGGTGCTGAATCATGACGTCGATTCACTCGTCAGTGACGCGAGGTCATAGATGATGCCTATTAAGATGATAGGCAAAATTACTAAAGCGCTTCTGATCGTACTGCTCGCAGCCGTCGTGGCCGTGGGCTGTCTGGCGCGTGGAGGCTCCATGGACAACTTTTCAGAGAGTGAGTACGAAGCCGCGCTGGATCGATTCGAGGGCAGTGACTCGATGATCGACTCAGGCGTTGAGGCGTTCGCGTTGGGCTACGGCAATCTCGCGCACGAGAACCTGCGCCAGCGCATCAGCGAGCTGTACGCCCCCGAGCTCTACTTCAACGACACGATCCACACCCACACCACTCGCGACGGGTTGGTCGACTATCTTGGTCGAACGGGTGATGCGCTGAACGAAAGTACGGTTGAGATCAAGCAGGTTATCCGTGACGGCAATGATGTCTTCGTCCGCTGGTCCATGGTTTTCCGCCTGCGCGCCGTCGGCCGCGAGATCCATTCCGAGTCGATCGGCATGACTCACCTGCGCTTCAACGAGGAAGGCCAGGTGCTGATCCACCAGGATTTCTGGGACAGCGGCCATGCGCTCTATGCGCAGCTGCCGGTCATTGGCTTCTTCGTCCGGCGCGCTCACGCAAGAATGTGACCAACGGGGTCCAGAGCGGACCCCGTTCTCAACCTCGCTTCCTGCGTTTTTTCTTCTTGACCGTTGGAGCGGGAATCGGAGCCGGTGCTTCCAGGGGCTTGGAAAGCATACGCTGAAGAACTCGCCGCTCTTCCATTCCGCTGAACTGACCGCGCACGGCCCCGATCACGTGCACCACGAGCAGCAGAAGCAGTAGCCAGCCACCCAGGTAGTGCCCCCAGTGCAGCCAACCGGCCAGATTGGCCAGGAACACGGATTGCTCTGCCAATCCGGGGCCAAAGACAAAGGGATCGAGCAACCAGACGCCCAGACCGAGCAAGGGCAGCACCAGCATCAGGCCGTAGAAGGTCCCATGAACGACCTGTGCGAGACCGCGTTCCCAGGCTCGGTAGACCGCCGGTAGCGCGGGCATTCGACCCTGAAGGCGCCAGCGAATGCGAAGCCCCAGGGCAAACAGCAGTGCCACGCC
Source organism: Pseudomonadota bacterium (assembly GCA_039414335.1). GTDB lineage: Bacteria > Pseudomonadota > Gammaproteobacteria > Xanthomonadales > Wenzhouxiangellaceae > Wenzhouxiangella. The sequence continues at coordinate 1,416 of JBCDLQ010000568.1, forward strand.
GGTGACCAGATGGCCCAGCATGAACAGGTCGCGCCGTGGATCGGTCACCACAAGTGATCCCATGAACAGGCCAAACAGCACCATGCCGACAAGGGCTGCTGCCATGATCCAGTGCAACCATTGAACCGATCGGGGGTAGTGCGTCATAGGCAAAGGTCAGGACCTGTCGCAGTTCAGAGAATGAATCCAGATTTTTATTCTAGTTCAAGGATTGCGCACCAAGCCGAACAAGAAAACGCGGGCTCAAGGGCCCGCGCTTGTATTCGTGTACTCATGGGCCCAGGGTTACTCGTCCAGTTCATCCTCGACGATTTCGAGCTCGCCGATTTCGACTCGACCTCTGGCCAGATTCTCCATTTGCCAGCTTTCGTACTGAATCAAGATCTGAAGATCCCAAAGGGCTGGATCATAGAACTGTTCACCCGACTGACTGGGGCGATCGCCATTGGGGAAGAAAATCTGGAGCCGTCCGGCCACAGCCATCGATCCCGTGCGGGTTCCAGTCATATTTCGTCGGTTCTGATCCATGCGGTTCTGTGCTCGGGGGAGCGCGACCTCATCACCGTATTCTGGCAGCAGCTCTTCCTCGTAAATCCGAGTCGCTTCCACTCGTTGCTGCTCATCGAGAAAACCCCAGAGCCCCACACCCCAAACCAACCAAACCCCAAAAACCCCC
>JBCDLQ010000569.1:0-2085 GCA_039414335.1 Pseudomonadota bacterium
CTGCCACTTGGCCTCGACCTGCTCTTCCGGAATCGCTTTGCCATAGACCTCCACCTGACCGCTATCCGGCTTGATCAGCCCCAGAGCAATTCGCAGCGACGTGGTTTTGCCCGCGCCGTTCGGACCGATGAATCCCATCACGGTGCCGGGCTCCACAGTCAGGTCAATCGACTGCAGGGCAAAGTGTTCGTAGCGCTTGCTCACGCCGCTCAGCTTCAGTGCGCAGTCCTGACTCATCGCTTGTTGCCTCCATTGGCAGCTTGGGACTCGGCATCGAGCAGTTCGCGCAAGCGCGACAGCAGGGCCTTGCCTTCCAGCCCCATGGCACGGGCCGCCTGAATGGCGGCCTTCAGATGCTGATCCATCTCTTCCTCCTTCAGTCGCGTGTCCAGACCTTCCGTGTCGGCCACGAAGGACCCCATCCCGGGCCGGGTCACGATCACCCCGTCGCTTTCCAGCTCCTGATAGGCCCGCTTGACCGTGATCACGCTGACGCGCGTGTCAGCCGCCAGCTCGCGGATCGACGGCAGTCGATGGCCCGCTTCCCAGGTCCCCGAGGCGATGCGTACGCGGATCTGCTCGATGATCTGCAGATACATGGGCCGGCTGTCGCGCTGGGAAAGGGTGAAAGTCGTCGTCATGGCGTATTCAGAATCGGGATAGTTAGCCGTGTTTAGTGTGTATATTAAATATGCACAGCATACACACCAAAATCACCCTGTCAATTCGCAGGGCTTTCGGACTCATTGAGCGCATGTAAGGGAAATTCCAGATCAATTTCAGATGGCGACCATGGTGGTCGCACTGCCCGATGAGCGACGATACGGTCGCGCCGAGTCGCCAGTTGGCCTCCAGTCTTGGCTGAACTGGCCAGCGTGTTGGAGAGTCCACGATAACTCGGTGGGAGCAATCAGTTGGGGAGAATGGCATGCGTAGTGTTGTAGGAATTTCCCTGCTTGCGACAGGCCTGGCCTGGGGACAGACGGCGCCAGAATCAGGCGATGAATCCTGGCTTGCCCCGATCGGGTCGACCACAGCATCACGTCTGGCGAGCCCATCGATCCGACCCCTGCAGATTTTTGATCGCGACTGGATTGAACGTTCCGGGCAGGTCTCGCTAGCGGACTTGCTCCGCGACTTGCCGCTGAACGCCGTGGGTACTCAGCGCCCCTTCGACGATTTCCTGAACCGCACCGTCCTGTCCACCGTCGATCTCCGGGGAATCGGCACCGGTTCCACACTGGTGTTGGTCGACGGCCTGCGCATCGCCGCCGACCCCCATGAGGGCAATGACGTCAATCTGCAGACCCTGCCGCTGGCGATGATCGAGCGGATAGAGATCCTGCCAGAGAGCGCGGCGGCCATCCACGGGGCCAACGCCGTAGGGGGTGTGATCAATCTCGTCACTCAACGCGAGTTCTCAGGCGTCGAATTCTCCGCAACCGCGTCCGAGCGACCCGATCGAGGCGGAGAATTCCAGCAGGGCTCGGCCCTTTTCGGGGCGCACAGCGATCGCGGTCGGATCGTGGCGGGAGCCAGTCATTCCGAACGCGGTGGCCTGCAGCCCAGCCTCGTGCCCTTTCGATGGGATCGGCTAGAGAACGCAAACACCTTCGTACAGCTGATTCCGTCCAACCCGCCCATCAGTCGATTCGTATCGACAAATAACATCGCAGGTTGCCTCAATATGGGTCTACCGATCGACAGCAATCCGAGCTGTGTCTATGACGCCAGCGAAGAACTGATTCAGGACATGAGCAGCGAAGTCTCATCCCTGTTCGCCTCATCTCGTCTCACGCTCACGGACGGATGGGACCTGGCCATGAATGCACGCCACGCCCGATCTGCCGTCACCAGTCAGGCGATTCCACCCGAGGCACTCGATCCAACGGGTCCCTTTTTTCGCAACAATCCACTGCTCAATACCCAGTTTCTAAGAATCAGTCTGGGCAGCCCCAATCACCCCCTGACGCCAACGTCTGAAGGGGGTTTGAATCCGCTCTGGAACTCAGGCCCGTTCTCAGTGCTGACTGAGGATTTACTCCTGAATCATCTCTTCGTCGCCAACGGCCCCCTGACCCGGCA
>JBCDLQ010000570.1:0-2080 GCA_039414335.1 Pseudomonadota bacterium
CGACGATGTTTCTATCTCGGCTCTGGTCGAGTTCGCTGACGATACACGTCTGTCGTGGAACCCGGGATTGGGATCGTGGGCCAACGGTGTCAGCGAGACCGACTCTCCAACGAGCGTCACGAAAACACTCAAAACACCCTCAAATCCCGATGATTATCCGTTCGATGTGGTGATCAGCAGTCTCGCCGACCGCAAGCTCAGCTCCCCGTCAGCGATGATTGAAGACAAAGTGACGATCAAGACTGCGAGTCTGCGGATAGAACCCGACTACCGGTGCATGGATCCAGGAGACGTCGAGGGCTTTCAAGCATTTGACGACGAGGATCAGCTCGTAGACGTGACCTGGTCCGTAGAAGGTCAAGGGGGCATCCAATCCACAGGGCTCGGCAGCGCCAGCTACACCGCCCCAGCTTTGGGTGGCGCTGCAAGCCTCAAGGTGTTTGTCGTCGCGACCTCCAAAGAAACACCGTCACTACAGGGCAGAGCCGAAGTAGATGTCGGCGCCTGCACCTGCGAATGGGAAGTCGCAACGAACGTCGGCATTAACAGCGGCGACTACTCATCACACCAGTTTGGACCGCTTCTGCAGGTTCCACTGGCCCTCGATTTCTTCAACGACAGTTTCACCGAGGGTGGGTCGGTGTTCGGCTTCAACTTCAGTGCAGGCCAGACCGGCACCTTCGAAACGGACGGTCTAGGTTTTCAGATCCAGCTCACTTCCAGCTTGTCCTGCACAGGCTTCAACGACTCCTCTGATCCAGACAATCCTGTCAGTGTCAGGCTCGACATCATCGAGAACAACGGCAAAGTAGTACGGGGAGAAATCTTCGGAACCTGTGGCATACAGGATTCAAACAATATCGCGAGTGGCGGCGGGCTGTCGCCTTATATCATGACCTTCAGGTCGAATAATCGCACCTCATTTGAACGTTGCTATGTCGCCCCTTAGACGATTCGTGACATTGCTTTTGGCCTGCTGCACACCCATGAGCTGGGCAGCAGACTTCTGTGTGCTCAACTCAGCGGAGTTGCAACAGGCTCTCTCGACCGCTGCCAGCAACGGCGAAGACGATGACCTGCGCATCGCGCAGGGCGTCTATCTGCTCAATCCCGTGACCATCGATGACACGGAACCGCATGCGCTGACCATCAGCGGCGACTGGGACCCCCAGTGCATCGCGTCCAACGACAACCCCGATCTGACCATTCTTCAATCCCTGACGCCCGACCTTGCGTTGGTAACAATCAGTTCTGGCTCCGCCAATGCCACCATACGGGGCCTCAAGATCATGGGCGGCTTTCTGCAGTTTAATCGCACCGCCAACGTCACCCTCATCGGGATCAGCGTGGTTGCCAATGACAGTGATGGCGACGGCGTGGATGATACGCAAGACGACTTCCCCAACGACCCCAATGAGCAGACCGACACGGATGGCGATGGCACGGGCGACAATGCGGATACCGACGATGATAACGACGGCATGTCGGACACCTACGAAAATCAGAACGGACTGAATTCGCTGGTCAACGATGCGGACCTGGATCTGGACGGCGACGGCTTTACCAACTTTGAAGAGTTTGAGGCCGGCACGAGCCCCAATGATGCGGGCGACTTACCCCGTAGTGGGCTGCCCGTGTGGCTTCTCGTTGTACCGGGACAACAAAACCCGTAGCGGGCCGAAGCCTATCGATCGGGCTATGCCGGCCCACCCCCAGAAGCCCTGGCACAACCGCGATCAGATACGGGCCATCACATAGAGTGAATCGTCCGCTTCCATTTCCGAATAGAGCGTGCCAGCCACGGTCTCGAAACGCGACGCAAAGATCGTTCTGATACTGTCGACAGAGTGATAGTTGAACTGTAGGCCACTGTGTTCCTCCACTCCTTCTCCGTGCCAGAAAGTGTGGAACACCAGGCCACCGGCTGCGAGGATCGTGCGCTGCCGGACAAGGGACTGCTCCAGGTCGTGGCGATCCAGGTGATGCAGGACCTTATTGGAGTAGATGCAGTCGAAGGTGCGGTTTGTGTCGAGTCGGACCGCATCGAGATTCAACAGATCCGCGTCAGGATGCGAGCGTC
>JBCDLQ010000571.1:0-2078 GCA_039414335.1 Pseudomonadota bacterium
GCCCATATCGAAGACGCGACCGGCCATTGCGAAGCGCTGGCCAGCCGGCTGCGGGAGACTCGATTCGAAGGGCCGGACCGCGATTTCTCGATCACCTGTTCCATGGGTGCAGCGGGCCTGGACTTGAGCGGGGATGACCCTTCCCAGGCCTTCGATCTGGCCCTCAAGGTCGCCGACGCGGCGCTCTATGACGCCAAGACGCGAGGCCGAAATCGCTGGGCCGGGTTCAAGCGCCGGGAAAGCGACCGCGAACCCTTCGAAGGCAGCCTGGATGTGCCAGAACTGATCGCCAGCGGCGCGCTGGAGCCAATCCGCAAGCCGGACTGATTGTTCGACGGTCAGCTTGCTCGACTGGAAGAAATCGCGCCCAAGCCAACTAGCAAAGCCAGCGCCGCAAGCAGCAGCAGTAAAGGGGCGTCGTCGATTGGCACTGCCAGCGTTGGCGGCGGGACGCCTCGAACCGCCAGACCCCCCTCACCCACGCCCAGCAAGACGTCTGCCTGGCTGGCGAATCTGAAAGATCGGTCGGGCACGGGCAAGAGCTGCTCGTCGACCGCGCCTGCCATGGATACGAAGCTGACGCGACCGACGTGGCCGACCACGATCTGATCGCGGTAAATCGCAACGGAAAAAGGTTCGAACCCGACAGTCAGGCGATCATGCTGTGGATTGAGAACATCCAGCGGCGCCCGAGCGATCCAATATTGATAGAGGACTGGGTCGACCTGAACGAGTGTTTGTCCAATCCACCGGAGCTCGTTCTGGTGCCAGACAGCGGCACGTCGCTGCACGGCCAAGGTCGCCAATTCCACCCTGTCTAAGAGCGCTAGGCCTGATGAGGCATCACCTTGGTAGAAGTCGAAGGCGAAAGCTTCGATGATCGGTATGGCAGAGCACTCGGGCAGCGAACCGTAGAAAATCGCGTTGATAATCCCACCGTCCACCGCGATCGCGTCCTGATGCTCGCCGAACAGTTCGTACTGATCCTGCAAGACCCAGGTCAGTCCATCAGCGGAGGTCGCCACGGTCCGCCAGCACGGGCCCGGCACTGCAGCGGGTAATTCACCGATTGACAGCAAGTCGCCGTTGGACTGCACGATCACCGACTCTGGACGGAAGGAGTCGCCGCTGAGCACCGGCAGCAGCGCTTCCGTCCAGCTCTGACCCTGGTCCTCCGAGACCCAGATCCCCACGTCGGCACCCGACATCACCCAACGGCCATTCCAGCTGACACCGTGGCCCAAGTCGCCCGATGCGGGAAGCGAGACATCGTCCCAGAGTCTTCCGTCCAGCGACCGAAGTACCGTGCCCCCTTTACCGTGGGCTACAAAGTAACCATCGGCCACAAACACCTCGATCAAATGGTCCTGGCGAGGCAGGTCAACCGTCTCCCAGAGCAGCGGCCGGGCGGCCAGATCGGCAGCCAGCGCGAAGAAAAAAGCCAAACCAAGAACAAATTTCCGTTGACGCATGGTGTGACAAGTCCCCGTTAGCCCAGAGGTGATGGTGCAGTCCGCGCTCCGATGGGTCAAACCGTTACGGTCCTCCCTGGTCGGACGATGCCGCTTGCAGTCCTGATAATCGCTCGGTCAGGGCGGAGCGGGAGTCGTCACTCAAGGGGTTGCGCTGATCTCTGATCCGGAGCACCGTTTGTAGGTGGTCGATGGCAGCCTGTGTGTCGCCTGCGGCTTCTTTCAGATTGGCCAGCATCAGATGGGTGTCCGCCAGCGTCGGATGGTCGGCGTCAAACAAGACATCACGCATCTGCAGGGCGCGGGTCAACCAGTCTTCAGCCGCCTCCAGATCCTCTTCCAGCAAGGCCGCACGCCCGAGATGATGCAGCGTGTAGGCCACCTGCGGATGGTCACCATCGAAGATCTGCTGCTGGCGGTTCAGTGCATCCAGCAGCAACGGACGGGCCTCGGCGGGCGCGGTTTGTTCGATTTTCATCCAGCCCATGTTCGCGAGATTGCCGGCTACACGGCTGTGAATCGCTCCGTGCGTCGCTTCATTGATGGTTAATGCTGATCGGAATTGGACCTCGGCTTCGGGAAAGTTCTCGAGCGCAGCCAATGCCA
>JBCDLQ010000572.1:0-2056 GCA_039414335.1 Pseudomonadota bacterium
CAGCGTCACGCTGGCCCGGAGATCTGCCGTCGGCGACAGTTCGTAGGCGCCGATGTCACAGTTGGCATCTCTGGGTTCTCCGCGCTGATCGGTAGCCGTACAGTAAGTGGGATCGCCCGCATCCACCACGCTCGAAGGAGCAACCGAAGCACGCGTTTTGGTGAAGCCACCATTGTCGGCCAGGTCGATCAGTCCGGGCCATTGCTCGGGACCATTGCACTCATTGTTGAAGTAACGATTGGCCGAATCAATGATCCAGTTGGTACCCGTCAATACGCAGGTTGTGAACACGGAATTCGTGCCCTCGAGAATCGCGTCGCGAATCGACATCTTCGCGCTCATGGTCACGTGATTGAGCCGCACGAAAGCGGGACCCTGCACATCCAGCTTGGAAATGTCACGGTAGCCCAGGTCCGAATCCTCGAAGGTCGAGTTCGTGATGTCAATTTCTGCACCGTTGATGGCCCGAATGCCCCGATAGAGTTCAAGGACAAGGCTGCGATCCATGGTCAATTCGCCACCATCCATGAACAGGCCTTCGGACAGGGTGGTTCCACCTTCTTCTGGGTTGGACTGCAGCGCCGAGTTGTCGTCGAAGAAGACCTCGTCCAGATCGACGATGCTGTCGCGGGCGTAGATGCCGCCGCCGCGGTTGTCGCCAACGAAGGCCTGACGAGTCCAGTTGTTACGCAAGGACGTTCGCCGCATGACCAGGACGCCGTTGCGGATATTGATCGCACCCCCGTCATCGGCGTCGACGATATTCGCGTTGAACTCGCTATCCAGAATGCTGACCGTGGCGTCTCGGATGTTCAGGGCCGCGCCGCCGCCATTGAGCACGCCGCCCTTGCGGCCTTCCCTGAACTCGACTCGCTGGATATTGACGTCCGTACCCGAGCCGGTGATTCGCAGGATCGGTCGTGAGTTACCTCCGGAGAGTTCCAGCTGCCCTGCAGTCGTCTCCGTGCGCAGGGTGATATCGGACGTGATGTCAGGCAGGTTCGAGTTCAACCTGATTGACCAACCATCGGGTGCGATCAACATGTCGGTATCCGACCCGGCACTGCAATTCCCCACGGCCGAATCCTGATTCGCACTGCGAATCGCATCAGCCAGAGAACAACCGTTCGGTCCGAAGTTGATCGTGGCGGCCATGATTGGGGAGGCCAACAGGCTCGAAAACAGAATGGGAATGGCTCGTCTCATGATTGAGTCTCACTTTCCATGGATCGATAAAATGAAGCGACAGCCGCGAACAGCAGCAGGAATCCGAACAGCATTCTCCCCAGTCTGTCAGCACTCATATCCGGCCAGATCATGGCGAATCGTGGGTCCTGTGCATCGACATAGGCGGTCAGCATCGTGCCAGGCGGGTGATACTGAACAGCCTGCGCCAGGCCGCCATCGGGGCGATAGGCGGAACCCACAAAGAGCTGGCCCTCATGGAAGTAGCGATAGCGAAAAACCGGCTCCCACCGCAGTGGACCCCAGGGGCCGCTACGCCTTTTCATGCGCGACTCGACAACCTGAGCGGGGACCGCTTCGCTGTAGTCACGCGCCCAGTGAACCAGCGAGGGCAACAGGCTCGCCAACAGCAACCAGGCACCCAGACCGAAGAACACCAACGCCCCACTGGCCTCGATCAACTGGCGCCAATCGAAAATCAGGCCGCCCTTCGAGTCGAGCCGGGCATGACAAGAGCCGGAATTGATGGCAAGCTGTGGCATTAGTGCAGTGCTGGGATTGATCGATGCGTGTCAAAGTGCACGCGATCCACTTCCAAAGCTTGAAATCAGATTGAAATCTGCTTGAAAACCGTCATTCGAGGGAACGGATGAGTGTCGATGTGAACATCGCTTTTGATCAGTTCGAGCTGGATACGGAAAGAAAGCTCGTGATCGGGCCCGAGGGGCCGATCAATCTACGCCCCCAGACCTATGCCGTCCTCTGCCACCTGATCGAAAAGGCGCCCGCCGTGGTCAGCCAGGATGATCTGCTGGATGCGGTCTGGGGCCATCAGGCCACCTCGGTCAGTTCCGTTGCCCAAACGATCAAG
>JBCDLQ010000573.1:0-2051 GCA_039414335.1 Pseudomonadota bacterium
CCGGAACCGAACAGTTCGAGCGTTCGATTTCAAGCCACAGCACGAAACACTGAATCTAAAAGACCAACAGAGTCAATCGGTTAAGTTCTGATTAGTCTGTTTGGCACGCGGTTTGCTTCACCGGGGCATGGATATTCAACGCCCCGAAATCAAACGCCGCAAGCGACTGCTGAAGTCGATCTGGACCGTAGTCAGCCTCGTCGCCCTGGTCCTGGTGATCATCGGCGTGGCCAGCCTTGAGCCCGCTGCCCCGTCTGTCGACCGAGCCACGGTCTGGACCGACACGGTCCAGCGGGGCGACATGATTCGTGAAGTTCGCGGCCCCGGCGTCCTGGTGCCCCAGGACATTCGCTGGATCGCCACCACAACGGAAGCCCGCGTCGATCGCGTTCTGGTTCAGCCGGGCGGTCGGGTGACCCCCGACACGGTCCTGGTCGAATTGAGCAATCCGACGCTCAGCCAGCAGGTGCTGGAAGCCCGTTCGGAAGTCATCGCCGCCGAAGCCGATTTTGCCGCTTTGGAAGTCCGCCTCCAGAGCGAGGCCCTGGATCAGCGCGCCACCGTCGCCGAAGTTCAGGCCGATGCGGAAAGCGCCCGCCTGCAGGTCGAGGCCGAAGGTGAACTGCTTGAGCGCGACATTTTGCCGCGGGTCCAGTACCAGCGCAGCGTATTACGCGCCGATCAGCTGCAGGAGCGCCTCGTCATCGAGCGCGAACGGGCCGCGCAGTTCCAGAACTCCGTGGACGCCCAGCTGCGCGCCGCTCGCGCTCGCATCGACCAACTGGAAACGCTGGCCGAGTTCCGCGAAGGACAGCTGGCTGGTCTCCAGGTCACCGCCGGTATTGACGGCGTACTGCAGGAACTCAGTGTCGAAGCCGGCCAGCGCCTGGCGCCGGGTGCAGACATTGCCCGCGTCGCTCGCCCCGATTCGCTGCTGGCCGAGCTTCGCGTTTCCGAGACCCTGGCCAATGAGGTCCAGCTCGATCAGTCGGTCGAGATCGATACGCGCAATGGCATCGTGCCCGGCCGCGTCATCCGGATCGACCCGCGCGTCGCCAACGGCACGGTCCAGGTCGACGTTGAACTGATCGGCGAACTGCCGGCCGGCGCTCGCCCGGACCTGTCCGTCGACGGCACGATCCGCATCGAAGAGCTGCCGAATGTGCTCTACGTCGGACGGCCGGCCTTCGGTCAACCGGAATCCACCGTTCGCCTGTTCCGCATCGACCCCGTGGACGGCAGCGCCACGCGGGTTCCTGTCGAGCTTGGCCGAACTTCAGTGAACGTCATCGAAGTTCGCCAGGGCCTGGCCGAAGGCGACCAGATCATCCTGTCCGACACCTCGGCCTGGGATGACCATGACCGGATTCGCCTCCAATGAATTTGACCGACCTGAACAATCTGCTTCCCAGCCTGATTCCCGCCCTGGGCTGGCTGCTCGCACAGACCTGCGAGCACGCGCCCTGGGCCCTGTCCCTGCCGAGCGTCCTGGCGATGCGCGCACTGGGCAAATGACCTTCACATCAATCCCTGAAACCAATTGGACCCAACCATGACTGATTCCAACAAAAGCCTGATCCATCTGGAAGACATCACCAAGGTCTTTCTCACCGACGAAGTCGAAACGCATGCACTCAGCGGCATTCATCTTGATGTTCGTGAGGGCCAGTACGTGTCGATCTCAGGGCCATCAGGCTGCGGCAAATCGACGCTCCTGTCGATTCTTGGGCTGCTCGACACATCCACCAGCGGCAACTACACACTGAACGGCACTCCCGTGCCATCGCTCAGTGCCGCCGACCGAGCTCGCGTCCGCAATCGCGAAATTGGATTCATCTTTCAGGCCTTCAATCTGATTGGCGACCTGACCGTCTTCGAGAACGTCGAGCTGCCGCTGACCTATCGGGAAGGCATTAGCAAATCCGATAGGTCAGCGGCAGCTCGACGTTCTCGAAGACGGTCAGGTCGCCAATCAGATTGAAGGCCTGAAAGATGAATCCAATTTCGCGATTGCGGACGCGAGCTCGGTCGGCGGCACTGAGCGATGGCAC
>JBCDLQ010000574.1:0-2049 GCA_039414335.1 Pseudomonadota bacterium
CGCCCTCGTACTGATTCTGCTTGTAAAAGCGGAACGGCGCGTTGCGGGCCCAGGCCCAACCGGTGGAGTCTCCAAAGAGAACATTCCTATTGGTAGGCTCTGCGTTCAGAATCGGCTTTCTTCGATCGTAAGGGCAGGCGCCATTGTCGGAGACGAACAGGATCAAGGTGTTCTCCAACTCGCCATTGGCCCGCAGATCCTCGACCAAACGCCCCACTTCCTGATCAACCCGATCGATCATTGCCGCGAGCGTGACCATACGATTGGTTTCGTAGTCTTGCTCCCACGTCATGAGATCTTCCCAGGCCCGCACATGCGGAGGTCGCGGACTCGGCTTCAGCGATTCCGGCAGCAAGCCCAGCTCCTTCTGTTTCGCCATCCGTTGATCGCGCATCACATCCCAGCCCTCGCCATAGCGCCCCTGGTACTTTGCATAGTCCTCAGGTAAGGCATGGAGTGGAGCATGAGGCGCGTTGAATGCGACATAGAGATAGAACGGCTTCTCCGTCTTGCGCGCCTCATCGAGAAACTCCAGCGCATAATCGACCTTGGCAACCGTGGTGTAGAAGCCAGTCAGTGGCACTTTCCATGGCTCGCCATTCAGACGAAAAGTGTTGTCGCCTTTGAAGAAATTGCAGGCTCCACTGAGGTGTCCGAAGTAGCGTTGAAATCCGAAATCGGTCGGCTCTTCCTGCAGGTGCCACTTCCCCGTCATGGCGGTGAAATACTCGGCATCACCCAACACTTCGGCGGACGTCACCGCATGGGAGAGCGCCGTATCCCCTGCCGCGATGCAATACTGACCTGTAAGGAGTGAAACCCGCGAGGAATGGCATTTTGCCGTGTTGTAGAACTGCGTGAACCGGAGCCCATCGTTCGCCAAGGCATCCAGATTGGGCGTATCGATTTCACCGCCATAGCACCCGATGTCAGAGTACCCAAGATCATCGACCATGATGACCACCATGTTGGGACGCTCGGCCGCGTTGGCAGTCAGGGAAAAGAGAGCAATGCTGGTGAACAGGAGGATTGGGAGTTTCATTGGGTATTTTGCCACGAGACAATCCATGCACGCCTGAAGTCTATCCGGACTATCGGATTCCGCCAATTCTTCGCAGAAACCTTGCGCTCTCCGCTCGCAATTCGTGGCAATGCTGCAAGGGTTCGAGCGTGAAAGCCATTCAATTTCAGCCCGGACTCGAACTCACTGATCCCAACGTCGCCCTCGAAATCGACTTGCCTCGCCCTGAACCAAAGGGACGCGACATCCTGGTCGAGATCGAAGCGATCGGTATGAATCCCGTTGATACCAAAGTCCGTCCCGAAACAGGAGAAGAACCCATGGTGCTGGGTTATGACGCAACCGGAACCGTTGTTGCGGTGGGCGATGAAACCGAGCTGTTGAAGGTCGGAGACAACGTCTACTACGCCGGAGACATCACCCGGCCCGGCACCAACTCGCAGCTGCACCTCGTCGATGAACGCATTGCTGCGGTCCGTCCCAGTTCGCTCGACGCCGCTTCGAGCGCGGCTCTTCCCCTCACCTCTCTCACCGCCTGGGAATCGCTGTTCGATCGGCTCGGAATCGATCCTGATGGCGGCCATCGTGGCAAGTCGCTTCTCATTATTGGTGGCGCCGGCGGCGTTGGTTCGATCGGGATCCAATTGGCCAAGCTCGCCGGGCTGACGGTCATCGCCACCGCTTCACGCGACGAAAGCGCACAGTGGTGTCGCGATCTGGGGGCCGATCACGTCGTCAATCATCGTGAAGACCTTGCTCCTCAGCTGAAAGCGCTTGGCCTCGATGGGGTCGATTACATCGCCAACTTCAACAACAGCGAAGCCTATTGGGAAACCATGGGCGAAGTCATCGCGCCGCAAGGCAGCATCGTGCTGATTGTCGAAGCCGCCAACGCCCTCAACATCGGCGGCCCGTTCAAGAACAAAAGCGTCAGCATCTCGTGGGAACTTATGTTCACCCGCTCGATGTTCAACACGCCCGACATCGCGAAGCAGCACGAGATCCTCAAGCAAGTCGCCACCCTCGTC
>JBCDLQ010000575.1:0-2040 GCA_039414335.1 Pseudomonadota bacterium
AAAGCGCTATGGCGGCCTGGGTTTCTCGGCCGTCGCGCACCGGGCCGTGCTGGAAAAGGTTTCGAGCATCAGCTCGACGGTCGGCTCGGTCGTCGCCGTCCCGAACTCGCTTGGACCCGCCGAACTGCTGCTGCACTACGGCACTGAAGAACAGAAGGACTACTACCTGCCGCGACTCGCCGATGGGCGCGAGATTCCCTGCTTTGGACTGACGTCGACCACCGCTGGATCCGACGCCACCTCGATTGCCGATTTCGGCGTGGTCTGCAAGGGCCAGTGGGAAGGCAAGGAAGTCTTGGGCATCAAGCTCAATTTCGAAAAGCGCTATATCACGTTGGCCCCGGTGGCGACCGTTGTCGGCCTGGCATTCCGGCTCTATGATCCTGACGGCCATCTCGGTGAGGTCGAAGACATTGGAATCACCCTTGCCCTGCTCCCCCATGATTTGCCCGGCATGGACATCGGCCGTCGCCACTTCCCGTTGAACAACCCGTTCCCGAATGGCCCGATTCGCGGCGAAGATCTCTTCATCCCGATGGACTTCCTGCTCGGTGGTGAGAAGTACATCGGTCAGGGCTGGCGCATGCTCGTTGAGTCCCTGTCCGTCGGCCGCGCGATTTCCCTGCCGTCCTCGTCCACGGGCGGCACCAAGATGGCGGCACTGGCGACAGGCGCGTATGCCCGGATTCGCAAGCAGTTCAACCTGCCCATTGGTCGTTTCGAGGGCATCGAAGAAGCCCTGGCCCGAATCGCTGGCTACACCTATGCCATGAGCGCCCTGTCGCGCCAGACCGCGTCCGCCGTCGATGACGGCGAGAAACCGGCCGTTCCCGGCGCCATCGCCAAATACCACGCGACAGAAATGAGCCGCGAGGTCATCAAGGACGCAATGGATGTCCATGGCGGCAAGGGCATCATCCTGGGTCCGAAGAACTATCTGGGCCGAGGCTGGCAAGGTGCGCCGATCTGGATCACCGTCGAAGGCGCCAATATCCTGACCCGATCCCTGATGATCTTCGGCCAGGGTGCCATTCGCTGCCATCCCTACGTCCTCAAGGAACTCGAAGCCCTCAACATCGAAGACGATGAGCAGCGTCTGATCGAATTCGACCGGCTGCTGATTTCCCACGTCGGCCACAGCATTTCCTGCGCCGTGCGCTCATTCGTGCTGGGACTGAGCTTCGCCCGCTTCGCAGCCGTCCCTGGAGATCGTCGGACCCGCAAGTATTACCGCAAGCTGACCCGCTACTCGTCGGCCTTTGCCATGCTGGCCGATGTCGCCATGCTGACCTACGGCGGCAAGCTCAAGCAGAAGGAGAAAATTTCCGGTCGACTTGCTGATGTTCTCAGCCAGCTCTACATCTGCTCGGCCATGCTGCGTCGATTTGAACACGATGGCCGGCCGGCTGCCGATCAGGCGATCCTAGCCTGGGCCTTCCATGATGCGATCTACAAGATCCAGCACGCGATCCGCGGCGTCATCGACAACTACCCGATCACCTGGGTACGTCCCTTCCTGCGTTTTGTGGTTTTCCCCCTGGGTCGTCAGGAGCGCGCGCCGAACGACCGCCTCGGCCATAAGGTTGCCGCCCTGCTGCTGTCCCCGTCCGAGACGCGAGACCGATTGACTCGCGGCGTCTACAAGAGCGATCGTGCAGGCCACCCCGTGGGTGTCATGGAAGCGCTGCTGCCCGACGTGATCGCCGCCGAACCGCTGGAGCGCAAGCTGCTCAAGGCTCAGCGCGCAGGTCTGATCACGACATACACCTTCGCAGACCAGATGAAGGAAGCCGTCGCCAACGAAGTCGTGACCGAGACAGAAGCCAAGATGCTGTCCGACCTCCGCGTTCGCGTCCTCGACATCATCGTTGTCGATGACTTCGATCATGAAGAAATCCAGGGCGGCCTGAGCAAGACCGCCGAGGCCGCGCGCGCTGCCGGGCGCAAGACGCCGCGCAAGAGCAAGAAAAAGGCGGCCTAAGGCAACTCATCAAGCCTCCCGGCTGGTCTGAACCGCCAGCCGGCGCTATACTCCCCCGG
>JBCDLQ010000576.1:0-2037 GCA_039414335.1 Pseudomonadota bacterium
ATGGCGGCCCTGCGCGAGCAGGACTTGAATGCCGCCTGTGATGCCCTGCAAACCAATCTGTCCAGCGGCGTCGAGCCGATCTTGTCCTGGCTGGATCAACGGAAACCTGTCAATGAAATCTGATCTTCTCTCCCTGGCGCTGCGCGCGCTCATCCTGCTGGCGCTGAGTGGCGCGATGGCCGCTTCACTCTGTGCTCAGGAACCACCGAATCTGGAAGGGCTGTGGAAGGCCTACAAGCGTTTTGATGTCGATCATCAGGGGCCCTTGCTGATCGATGCCGATGCGGGCTGGGCCGAGTTTGCAGGAAGGCGGGCGGTGCTCGAAATCGATTCGGGCCGATGGTCCGTTGAGTTCTCGCCGGAGCACGGCCGCTTCTCCGGTTATCTGGTAGAAGAGGGGCCGAGCGGCCACTGGATTCAGCCATCGGTGATGCAGCTGGGTGCCGAGGTGGCCTCGCCCGTCCGATTCACTCGTCTCTCCGAAGGGTCGTGGCGCGGCCAGGTCACGCCCATGCCCAGCCAGTTCACCTTCTATCTGCCGATCGAGCGTTCGGAAGACGGCAGCCTGAAGACGTTCCTGCGCAATCCCGAGCGCAATCTGGGCGTGTTTGCCCAGG
Organism: Pseudomonadota bacterium; assembly: GCA_039414335.1. Lineage (GTDB taxonomy): Bacteria > Pseudomonadota > Gammaproteobacteria > Xanthomonadales > Wenzhouxiangellaceae > Wenzhouxiangella. The sequence continues at coordinate 618 of JBCDLQ010000576.1, forward strand.
TTGAGGAACTAGCGGTCGACGGCAATGATCTGCAGCTGATCGGGCGCTTCCGCGGCAGCGACGAAACGCAGGCGCTGCTACGCGGCCGCTATCACCCTGACAGCGGCCACTTCACTCTGGACTTGCCCGCCTTTCGGGGTGGCAGCTACGACTTCTATCGCGAAAGCGATCCTGAGCAAAGCGAATTCCGCGCCCGGCCGCCGGGCGAATGGCGTTATGCCGCACCGCCTGCATTGAATGATGGTTGGCCAACGGGAACGCTGGCCGATGCGCGAATCGATGAGGAGCGCATCCGGACGATGATCGAGCAGGAGATTCTGCCGATCGACGAAGACGTCCAGTCGCTCAATGTCCATGGATTGCTGGTGGCGCGCGGTGGGGTGCTGGTGCTCGAAGAGTACTTCCACGGATTCCATCGCGATCTGCCGCACGACACGCGTTCGGCGGGCAAGAGTCTGGGCTCGGTGCTGGCCGGCGCCATCCAGCATCAGGGTGTGGACATCTCTCCTGAAACCCGCGTCTATGAGGCTTTGGGAGAATCCATGGATGGACTGGATCCGCGCAAGCGGGCCATGACTCTGGAACATCTCCTGACCATGGATTCGGGCTTCTATTGCGACGATGGCGACGGCAACGCGCCGGGCAATGAGAACATCCTGCAGTCTCAGAGCGAACAACCAGACTGGTATCGCTACACGCTGGATCTGCCGATGGCCAATGCGCCCGGTGAAGCCCCGGTCTATTGCAGCGCCAACAGCAACCTGATTGGTGCCGTGGTCAGCGCGCGCAGCGGGCGCCCATTGCGCGAACTGGTGCAGGACCTGATCGCCGAGCCGATGCAGATTCCCTCCTACCACCTCAACCTTCAGCCCACGGGCGAGCTCTATCTGGGCGGCGGCTCCCACTGGCGCGCCCGTGATTACATGAAGCTGCCCCAAATGATGCTCAACGGCGGCACCTGGAACGGTCGGCGGATCGTTTCCGAGGACTGGGCTCGCCAGTCCGTCGCGGAGACCGTGCAGATCGGTGGTCGACCCTATGGCTGGCAGTGGTGGGTGATCGACTATGAGTGGCTCGGGGAGACCGTGCGCGCCTTCTTTGCCGCCGGCAACGGCGGTCAGATCTTCATGGGTATTCCAGCCGCTGATCTGGTCATCGCCTTCTGGGGCGGCAACTACAGCGCTTCCGCAGGTCGCTTGGCACAGTCGGAGCTGATTCCGAACCACATACTTCCCGCGACGCGCCCGATTCACGACGATTGATTTCAGCGCCGATGTGCGCTGGGGTCTCGGACAGGCATTTATTAGGGTCAGTGGTCCTTTGGCGATGCTGAAGGGCCCGCTTATACTGCCCGTAGCCTTCGAGGAGACCCGAAATGAGACCCCTTTTGCTGCTGTTGATGGTCGTCCCGATCTTCGCG
>JBCDLQ010000577.1:0-2031 GCA_039414335.1 Pseudomonadota bacterium
AAGCAGGGATGGGGATCGCCGTTGGTGATTTCGCGTCCAACGGACGGGACGATCTGGTCGTGACCCACCTGGACTTCGAGACCAATACCTTCTATCGCAATCTCGACGATGGACTGTTTGAAGATGCGACCATTTTCAGCGGCATCGCCGGGCCCAGCCGCACGCTGGTCGGATTCGGCATCAACTCGCTGGATGCAGACAACGACGGCGACCTGGATCTGTTCGTCGCCAACGGGCACGTGCTGGACAACATCCAGGACACGAATCCCAGTCTACGCCACGCCCAGCCCGACCAGCTGCTTCTCAATCAGGGCAACGCTCGTTTCAGCCTTCTGCAAGCGGGCGAGGCTGGCGACTGGTTCGGGAGGCCGACGGTCAGCCGTGGATCAGCCGTGATCGATTTCGACAACGACGGCGCACTGGATCTGTTGATCTCCGAGAACAACGGCCCAGCAGCATTGCTGCGGAACCAACAGGCCGCTGGCCAGAGCTGGATCGGGTTCGTTCTCAAGAGCCACCACGGCGGTCGAATGGCAATCGGTGCTCGCCTGACCCTGACGACGAGCAATGGCCAGACGCAGCAGCGTGACCTACGCGCTGGTTCGTCCTACATGATCAGCGAAGATCCGAGGCTGCACTTCGGCCTCGCCCCAGACAAAACGATCATCGGCATATCAGTGCGATGGCCTGAAGGTGAGATCGAATCGATCGATGTGGAATCGCTAGAAGGCGGACGCTGGAACATCATCGAACAGACCGACTCCGCCACAGGATCCTGACCATGACTCGTCGAAATCGAGGCCAATCCCTGCGCCGCCACTGTCTGGCCCTGGCCGTCGCTGCAGTGCTTGCCAGTGGCTGCGGAGACCGAAGCCATGACACGCCGGCCGAACGGCAACCTGATACGGAAGCGCTCTCGTTTCTGATCCAACTTCAGAACCTGAGTAACGCCGGCAGAGGGGCGCAGGCACTCCAACGCGCACGGGCTTATCTAGAGACATCGCCCGATACGCCGCAGCTGCGCTATGCCATTGGCACCCTGCTTGCGACGATGGATGATTTCGAGGCGGCAATTCCCTTTTTTGAAGCGGAGATCGAACTCAATCCTGGGCATTTCCTTAGCCACCTCGGCCTCGCCCTGTCATTGAACCAGCTGGGGCGTCCGGACGACGCACTGGAAGCCCTGAGTGGAGCACTTGCGATCAGTCCGAGCGATGGACAAGCGCTCGCCCTCAATCGTGATCTGCTGATGGAGACAGGTGAACTGGATGCTGCCTTGGTAGTTTCGGAACAACTGCTCGAAACCAGTCAGGATCCAGATGACTGGAGTGAGCACGGGGTAATCCTGCGGCAGTTCAGCCAAAATAACGACGCCATGGATGCCTTCGAGCGCGCGCTCGAGCTCGACGCGCGTCATAGCGCCAGCCTGCTCAATCTGGGCCAATTGCTGGTTCGCAGCGGCGAGACAGACCGTGGAGAGGCCATGCTGGCCAAACAACAAGTGGTCAGCGAGCTGAACGACCGCATCGATCATCTTCGACGCAGCTCGCGCGTTGCAGGCGCAACGCCACAGAACTTTTCGGCCCTTGGGGCGGCGCTGGTACAGGCTGGCGATATGGTGGATGCAGAACGGCAGTTCCGGCGGGCTCTACAAGACGATGGACGATACCCTCCCGCCGTCTTCGGGCTGATCAGTATTCTGCTCAGCTCGGGGCGAGCCGAAGAAGCAACGCAGTGGTCAGCAACAGCTGTCATGGCGGCTCCACAGGATTTCCGTTCCTTCTATTTGCTCGGAATGACGCGATTGAAGAAAGGACAGTTTGAAGAAGCCGAAGCGGCCTTTGCCCAATCAAGAACGCTGCAGATCTGGGACAAGGAGCCCCATTTCCAGATCGCCGAGGCCTACCTGGACGCTGGTGCCTGGACTCGTGCAGCGGAATCAATTGACGCCTTGTTTCTCATCGATTCGGAGGACGACCGACTGGAGTTGCTACGTGATCGACTGGCGGCTGGCCAAGCAACAGAGAACTG
>JBCDLQ010000578.1:0-2031 GCA_039414335.1 Pseudomonadota bacterium
CAGGGTCGTTTCCGTCAGAACCAGCTCGGCAAGCGCGTCGACTACTCTGGTCGTTCGGTCATCGTGGTCGGCCCCACCTTGAAACTGCACGAGTGTGGTCAGCCGAAGAAGATGGCGCTGGAACTGTTCAAGCCGTTCATCTTCTCCAAGCTGCAGCGTCGTGGCCTGGCCATGACCATCAAGGCGGCCAAGAAGCTGGTCGAGCGCGAAGAAGGCGAAGTCTGGGACATCCTCGAGGAAGTCATCCGCGAGCACCCGGTCATGCTGAACCGCGCCCCGACGCTTCACCGTCTGGGTATCCAGGCCTTCGAGCCGGTGCTGATTGAGGGTAAGGCGATCCAGCTGCACCCGCTGGTCTGTACCGCCTTCAACGCCGACTTCGATGGTGACCAGATGGCCGTCCACGTTCCCCTGAGCCTGGAAGCTCAGCTGGAAGCGCGCGCCCTGATGATGTCGTCGAACAACATCCTGTCGCCGGCCAACGGCGAGCCGATCATCGTTCCCACGCAGGACGTGGTCCTGGGTCTGTACTACATGACCCGCCACCTGCCGGGCGCGAAGGGCGAAGGCATGTCCTTTTCCAGCGTCGGTGAAGTTCACCGCGCCTACGCCAACGGCAAGCTGGAGCTGCAGGCGGCGATCACCGTTCGCATCCGCGAGACAGTCGTCGATGAAGACGGCAACTCGGAAGAAACGATCAGCCGCTACGACACCACCGTGGGCCGCGCCCTCCTGTGGGAAATCGTACCGCCGGGCATGCCGTTCTCTTCCGTCAACGAAGTGCTGAAGAAGAAGCAGATCTCGCGCCTGATTGATGAGTGCTACCGCAAGCTCGGCCTGAAGCACACGGTCGTCTTTGCTGACCAGCTGATGTACACCGGCTTTGCGTACTCCACGCGTGCTGGCGTTTCCATTGGCCTGGATGATCTGCAGGTTCCGCCCGAGAAGGTCGAAATTCTGGAGCGTGCCGAGGCAGAAATCCTCGACATCCAGAACCAGTACGCCTCGGGTGTGGTGACCGCCGGTGAGCGCTACAACAAGGTGGTCGACATCTGGTCTCGTACCAATGAAGAAGTCGCCCGCGCCATGATGAAGCGCATCGGCAAGGAAACCCGCGTGGATGCCGACGGCAATGAGGTTGAAGAAGATTCGATGAATTCGATCTTCATCATGGCCGACTCCGGCGCTCGTGGTTCTGCCGCTCAGATTCGTCAGCTGGCCGGTATGCGTGGCCTGATGGCCAAGCCGGACGGCTCGATCATCGAGACGCCGATTACCGCCAACTTCCGCGAAGGCCTGAATGTACTCCAGTACTTCATCTCGACTCACGGTGCCCGTAAGGGTTTGGCCGATACGGCGCTGAAAACCGCCAACTCCGGTTACCTGACCCGTCGTCTCGTCGACGTCGCCCAGGACCTGGTCGTCATTGAAGAAGACTGCGGTACCGAGCAGGGTCTGGAAATGCTGCCTATCGTTGAAGGTGGTGATGTCGTTGAGCCCCTGCGCGAGCGTATCCTTGGCCGCGTTGTGGCTGAAGACATCTACCCGGCCGACAGCGACGAGGTCCTGTGCCCGCGCGGTACGTTGATCGACGAGCAGTGGGTCAACATCCTCGATGAAAACAGCATCGATCGCGTGCTGGTTCGTTCGGCCATCACCTGCGAGACCAAACACGGCATCTGCGCCATGTGCTACGGCCGTGATCTGGCCCGCGGCACCCTGGTCAACCAGGGCGAAGCGGTCGGCGTCATCGCCGCCCAGTCCATCGGTGAGCCGGGTACGCAGCTGACGATGCGTACTTTCCACATAGGTGGTGCGGCATCTCGAGCGACTGCTCAGGACAACATCCAGGTGATGAACGATGGCACTGTGCGATTGCACAACCTGAAGTTTGTTGAGCGAAAAACCGATGGCTACCTGGTGGCCGTGTCTCGTTCTGGCGAGTTGTCGCTGCTCGATCATCGCGGTCGAGAGCGAGAGCGTTACAAGCTGCCCTATGGCGCATTGATCAAAGTAGCCGACCATGCTGAG
>JBCDLQ010000579.1:0-2028 GCA_039414335.1 Pseudomonadota bacterium
CGGGCCCCGCTCGGACCAGGGTTTTTGATCATCGGAATGGAATCCAAAGAACACACCAAGATCCTCTGGTTGGATGCTGAGGAGATTATCATGGCCATGCGGGATCAGTCTGCAGAGTGGTTACTCGATCCGATCAGCGGAAGACTCTGCCTGGATCCCCATGAATCGCATGAGTGGTTCGATGAAGAAGAGGTCGAGGCATGGAGGCCTAGCGATCCGAAGCAGCAGCTTCCTCTTCCATTCTTCACTAGCTCGGACGGTTTCCGGCTGATGGAGTCATTTGCTCTCGATAAGGCCAGCAGCGAGGCCCGCGAAATACTCCAGGCGGCGCTTGCGCTGCGCAAGCCGTTTCGCCAATTCAAAGACGCACTATGCGAGTTCGCGGACGATCGACGTCGCTGGTTTGAATTTGAAGCCGACGCCATGAAGCGCGTTGCCGAGAACTTCTATGCGGCCGAAGGCTACACCGTTCGTTGGATCGAATCGCCCGCGGATCCGAAGGGGCTACTCTGATGAAACTTGCGCAGATCCAGGCATTGGCCGGCAGGAGTGCCTTTGAACGAGGCACCGCTTATCACGAGCAGAGTCGGATGAAGCTCTCGAAGCAAAGCGAGTCGGGTTTCGAGGCCACGGCTCAAGGCACCCATCGTTATCGACTTTGGCTGCGCAAGAAGGGCCCTGCGATCGAGTTTGCTTGTACCTGCCCGGCAGCCGCTGACGGCAGTTTCTGCAAACACCTGGTCGCGGCCACCCTGAGCTGGACTGAACGTGAGTCAGGCAATCTCTCCGGGTCTACTGAAGCCGATCTGCAAACATCGCTGTTGAATCAGCCGCGAGAGCTTCTGGCCGAGTGGCTGTATCAGGCCGCCATGGCCGATGACCGACTAGAGCGACAGCTTCGCCTGAAGCTGTCAAACAATCCTGCCGAATTGAAGAAGGCGCTATCAGCACTGCTCAGAACCGGTGGCTTTCTCGATTGGCGCCGCAGCCAAGACTACGCCCTGCGCCTCGATGCACCCTTGGAGATTCTGGAATCGCTGCTCAACCGCGCTCCCGATCAGTGTCTCGAGCTCACGGACTACACCATCAATAGACTGTTGCGCGTGTACGAGCGCGTCGACGATTCAAGTGGGATGATCGGTGATCGATTGCGTGAGTTCACCGAACTGCATGCTCGTGCCGCCGCGCAGGCCAGCGTCACTGGAGCTCGGCTGGCCGCCAATCTTTTCAAGTTCAAAAGGGGAGAGGACTGGAATCTCTTTCCGTTGAAGCGCTACTGGGAACGCCTGGGAGCCAAAGGCCAGGCAGCCTATTTGCGCCTTGTCGAAAAAGCGCTTTTGGCGTTGCCTGAACCAAAGGGGAAGCAGGACTATAGTGGTCAGATCGAAGCCAGCCGCGTTCTGGCCTGGCGCGAAGAGATCGCTCGCTGCGAAGGTGACTTTGATACCTTGATCGACCTGCTCTCGCGAGATTTGAATTCGTCCTATGATTTTGAAAAGATCGTCAAGGCCTGCCGCGAGTTTGGGCACGATGGATTGGCCCTGAACTGGGCTGAGCGCGGCCTCAAACAGCATCCTGACGCTCGCGGCATGCGCCCCCTGCTTGCAGAGGAATACCAACACGCGGGGCTGGACCAGGAGGCTCGCGACCTGTTGTGGCAGGATTTCAGGCAGCGCCCGAGCACTCAAACCTGGCAGCGCTTGCAGGATGCTAGCCTCGAGCATTGGATCACGATCCGCAGGCAGGCCCTTGATGAAATCGCTGAGCGCGAACACCTATTGGACGATGGCCGACACGATGTCAGCCTACGGATCGAGCTATTGCTGGCGGAAAGCGCTCCCGGCGAAGCATCTGACCCGGCGCTAAAAGAGGCACTGGACGTGGCGCTCGAACATGCGGCGAGCCCCTTCGTTTTGCAGCGCCTCGCCAAAGCTAGCACCCCTGAGCACCCGCAAGCCGCCGCGAGTCTCTATCGTCGAGCGGCAGATGCAGAGCTGCCAAAAGCGAACGCCAACACGTATCGAAAGC
>JBCDLQ010000580.1:0-2022 GCA_039414335.1 Pseudomonadota bacterium
CTGAGCCGAATTCCGGCGCCGAAGTGCTGGCCGAGACCGGTTCCCTCGTCTACAATAGCTTCCCGGAAATTGAGCATGCCGCTCGATCTTCGTCGGATCGCCAGCGTCGATTCCACGACCTGACCGACGACTGACCCGGAGAGCGTGAGTGTCCCCACAACAGGCGTTACTGGTACTGGAAGACGGCAGCACGTTTTCCGGTCATGGCATTGGTGCACCCGGGATCCGGACGGGTGAAGTTGTTTTCAACACGGCGATGACGGGCTATCAGGAGATCCTGACAGACCCGAGCTACGCCGGTCAGATGGTCACGCTGACCGCTTCCCACGTCGGAAATACGGGCGTCAATCGCTTCGACGCGGAATCGGACCGAATCCACTGTCAGGGACTGATCGTCCGCAACTGCCCGCGTAGAACCAGTTCCTGGCGCTCGGAAATGTCGCTGTCGGACTACCTGGCAGAACATGACGTACCGGGCATTACCGGTCTGGATACGCGCTCATTGACCATGCACCTGCGCAAGACCGGAGCCCTTAATGGCTGCCTTGTCGTTGGTGGAGAGCTTTCCGGCGAGGATGCGCTGGCTCAAGCCAAAGCCTGTCGCTCCATGAGCGGATTGGATCTGGCCCGCGAAGTTTCCGTGACGAAGTTCCAGCCATGGACCGAGGGCACGCTGGATCTGCAGGCCGGTGAATTCGGGCAGGGTGGTGATCGATTCCACGTGGTCTGTTACGACTTTGGCGTCAAGCGCAACATCCTGCGTCTGCTCGTTGATGCGGGCTGCAGAGTCACCCTGGTCCCTGCCGTAACATCGCTGGACAAGGTCCTCGAACTGGCTCCGGATGGTGTGATGCTGTCGAACGGTCCGGGTGACCCCGAACCGCTGGACTACGCCATCACCGCCATCCGCGGTCTGCTCGACAATAAGGTCCCGACCTTCGGAATCTGCCTGGGACACCAGCTGCTGGCCCTGGCCAGCGGTGCTCGCACGGCCAAGATGAAGTTCGGCCACCATGGCGCCAACCATCCGGTCAAGGATCTGGCGACGGGCCAGGTCTTCATCACCAGCCAGAATCACGGGTTTGCCGTTGACGAAGCCTCGCTACCCGACGGCGTCAAAATGACGCACCGCTCGCTCTTCGACGGATCGCTCCAGGGCATTGCCCTGAACGATCGACCGGCCTTCGGCTTCCAGGGACATCCTGAAGCGAGTCCGGGACCGCATGATCTGCGCCCCCTGTTCGAGCGATTCGTGGACCTGATGGCCAAGGCCGCCTGACCATGATCATCGTGACCATCCCTCGCACCCACTGGATGAAATAAGCCCGCATGCCGAAGCGTACTGATATTGAATCCATTCTCATCATCGGCGCTGGCCCGATCGTCATCGGACAGGCCTGTGAGTTCGACTATTCCGGCGTCCAGGCGGTCAAGGCGCTCAGGGACGAGGGCTATCGCGTCATTCTGGTGAATTCGAATCCCGCCACGATCATGACCGACCCGGAAGTGGCCGACGCGGTCTACATCGAACCGATCCGCTGGGACGTGGTGCGAGACGTCATCGAAAAGGAACGACCCGACGCGCTGCTGCCGACGATGGGTGGCCAGACGGCGCTGAACTGTGCGCTGGATCTGGCGCGCGAGGGCGTGCTTGAGGACTTCGGGGTCGAGATGATCGGCGCGTCCAAGGACGCGATCGACATGGCCGAGGATCGCGATCGATTCCGCCTCGCCATGGGTGATATCGGCCTGGCGGTGCCGAAGGCGGCCGTGGCCCATTCCCTGCCGGAAGCCATTGAGATTCAGAAGGAGGTCGGTTTTCCGACCATCATCCGTCCTTCCTTCACGCTCGGCGGGTCCGGTGGCGGGATCGCCTACAACCGTCAGGAGTTCATCGAAATCGTTACCCACGGTCTCGATCTGTCGCCGACCAATGAAGTGCTTCTGGAGGAGTCCGTCCTGGGCTGGAAGGAATTCGAGCTCGAAGTTGTTCGTGACCGCGCCGACAACTGCATCATCATC
>JBCDLQ010000581.1:0-2009 GCA_039414335.1 Pseudomonadota bacterium
CAGACATCAAGGAGCTCTAGAAAGTCGCTTGAGAACGGGTCACGCTGACCGTAGAGCTCTGGAGTCATCTGCACCAGGCTGTCCTCGATGACCGCTATCGTGATTTCCTGAGGGTGTGGGGACCTTGACTCGACAACAATCTGAACCTCATCACCAGGGCTGTAGATCTCGTCCTCAAATTCAACTTCAAACGGTGGCGGAACTGGTTGTTCGGCCATCTCAACCCGAATCGCATCGGCCAAGGGCATTTTGTCGTCTTCCCCGGGCCCCGGTAGGAGAAGAGCGCCTAGCGTGAAGCCCGGTTGCCATTCGGGTTCGATCATTAAGGTTAGCTCTTGTTGCGGGCGGTCGATAGTGATTGATTCGTGATGTAGCAAGCGCCCATGCTCGATGGTCAACAAGGCGCTGGCCTGTTGAAAGGGCTGGTCGATCTGCAACCGGAAGGGCTGACCCGCAACGGGCTGCTGGTCGATCAGATTGATTCGCAGCTCTGGCTCTTTCTGGCGCTCACCGCGTCCCAGCCACATCGTTCTCTCGGCTGGCTCAGACTCTTCAGCCGCAGCGATCACCGTGTAGATTCCATGAGCAATCATTGGAAGACTGCAGCTGGGTTGTGCCTGTCTGGCATCACAACTGAAAACAATTTCAGGGTGATCGTCTTGCTCTCGATAAATTTCGATTCGTCCAGTCCAATCGGCAATCTCAGTGCCATCAGAATTGATGGCGACCATTTGGATTGATTCGATTTGCCAGGGTCGAAGGGGTTCTCTATCCAACTTGAATCCTGACATGGACTTCCCCGTGAGAATGGGAACTGGCTGAGAGCCATCGAGCCCGTAGCTGACGCCCGCTGATCGCACGCTGCCATACACAGTGGCAGACATGAAGGGCCATTCCGAGTGTTGGTCGTCTTCTACCCACGCCATTTCATAGACAATCTGCCCGTCCGCGTCGGTTTGAGGCACACCTTCCCGCTCACTGAGATCAATCGACTGGCCGGTGTATTCAGGCCATATCTGCAGGAATTCGAACTCATTCCATTGTGGGTAAAACTCTGAGGGTGACGTCGGCTCGATATGGGCTTCCAGTCCGATGGTTTCACCGACAAACGGTCCTCCCGAGAAGAAGCCTGCCTTCGCAGAAATTGGAATGGGCTCAAAAGCCGTCAGTTCTTCCGCCAGAATTTCCGTTTCCAGCCATACGTCTTGGGCCGAGAAGGCGCCGACTCTGAATCGCGCTCTTCCCCCCGCACTTAGGACGTCTCTTGGATCGTCCGCATCCACCTCCATCCATACGGAATAGCTGCCGTCCAAAGACTCAGCTGGAAGCATGAATGATCCGGCAACACTGCCGAACTCGAGATTCCAGTCAACATCAGTGACGTTCATTTGAGACGCTCTGGATAGCCAGGTGGTCGAGCGACCCGAGATGATTTCGAAACCATCGAGATTCTCCGGAACGACAAGCCTGTTGGCCTGGCGCTCACGAATGTAGAGCCGAAAACCAACCTCGTCACCGGGCTGATACAGCATGCGATCTGTCCAGCCCCAGATGATGAATTCGCCTTCTCGGAGATCCACCCAGTCCCATCGATCCTTATTCCGAACGGAGCGGCTGATGTCTTGGTGTGAGCCTGAAGAAGTGAAGGGCAGCCAATGAGAACGTCCGGCCTCTTTTACATCCAGCCAGATGGAATCTTCAGTTGCCCCTGTCTCTCGACGTTCAAAAACAAGGACACCGTCGGAATCGGTTGTTCCTCGATCGAATTCAATCAAGTCTTCGAGTCGCTCACCCTGGCGATAGAGTGAGTACTCGACGTTGGACAGGGGCCGGCCTTCGCGATGAAGGACGAGCAGGACTTCAGACTCAAAGGCCAGCGCATTCAGGTCAGGAGGGTCCTGCAATTGACCGCCCATCAATCGTTGTTGATCCTGCGCCACCAGGCGTGTGGTCTGATCACCTTCCAATTCAGGCAAAGAGACCGCGACAATCTGGTTGTCTGTAAATCC
>JBCDLQ010000582.1:0-1993 GCA_039414335.1 Pseudomonadota bacterium
CAGCGACCGGCACCTCCGAGTCGTTCCGGGTCTTTCGCTGATCTGGCGGCGGATCTCTGCGCTTGCTACATCCTGGACATCGTCATCGGTGGCAATCTCGATGGCTGCTCCCAGGGCGACAGGTCAAGACAGAGTTTAATGGCCTTGGCCGGTCCGGAAGCCTTGTCCGATGAGGCCGTTCTGGGCCAGTGGGGCAGCATTTTCAACCGAAATGCTGCCGGCCAGCGCTACATCAATTTCTACGCCGAGAACTACGGCAAGATCGCACGACTCGCAGCCCAGGATCTGGGGCTGCTGAATGACGCTATCGATACCTTACAGAACTTCATGCCAGGCATTCGCGCCATGGTGGGCGGCTATGGCGACGAAGTGGTCCTGACCCAAAAGATGATCAATGATGGACTGGATATCTGGCAGCGCCTGTCCGATCGCGATACGGGTAACCTGTCGGCCTTTATTGAGCTCGAACTACAGACTTGGAACAACATGCAGGATTTTGTCGGTCTGACCTTCGACGAGTGGGGCACGATGATTGGTCTGCAGGTAGGCGCTGTGGCCGATGACCGAATTTTCAACGATGCCTTTGAACAATGAAGCAGTTGCTCTACTGTCACTAAGGCGAAGAACGGCCCCCGAAATTGCCTTCCATGCCAATTCGCTCTAGAGTGAGCGAGCGAAGTCGAGCCTGCTGGGATTCACAAGCACACTGGCCGTGAGGCGCTAGCATGGCGCTCCTGCCGGTGGATGCCGCTCCCTATGAAAAGCTCGACCGCGCAGTCAGGGAATTTCAGGAGTGAAGCAATGAAGGTAGGTGCACCGAGAGAGACGGCGCCGGGTGAAGCGCGAGTTGCGCTGACGCCCGAGAGTGCCGGGCGACTGCAGAAGCTGGGCTACGAGTGCGTCGTGCAGTCCGGCGCCGGGGCAGCAGCGTCGATTACCGACGCGGCCTATGCCGAGGCCGGTGTGGAGGTGGTGTCCTCCGCATCAGCGCTATGGAACAGCGCCGATGTCATCGTCAAGGTGCGTGAGCCCTCGGAGGCGGAGATTGATGCCGCCCCCGACGGCAAGACGCTGATCAGCTTTGTCTGGCCCGCCGCGAACGAAGCGCTGCTGGACAAAATGAAGTCCAAGAACATGACCGTGCTGGCCATGGACATGGTGCCCCGTATCAGTCGCGCCCAGAAGATGGACGCCCTGTCATCGATGGCCAATATCGCGGGCTATCGTGCCGTGGTCGAAGCGGGTAATCACTTCGGTCGCTTCTTCATGGGTCAGATGACCGCCGCTGGCAAGGTGCCGCCGGCCAAGGTGCTGGTCGTGGGTGCTGGTGTTGCCGGTCTGGCTGCCATCGGTACTTCCGTGTCCCTGGGCGCCATCACCATGGCCTTCGACGTTCGACCCGAAGTGGCTGAGCAGATCGAGTCCATGGGTGCCGAGTTTGTCTTTCTGGACTTCGAGGAAGCACAGTCTGACGGCGCTGAATCCGGCGGCTACGCTGCACCCTCAAGCCCCGAGTTCCGCGAGAAGCAGCTGGAGAAATTCCGCGAGCTGGCGCCCCAGGTCGATATCGTCATTACCACGGCGCTGATCCCGAACCGGCCGGCACCCGAGTTGTGGACCGAAGACATGGTGAATGCCATGAAGCCTGGCTCGGTGATCGTTGACCTGGCCACGGAGCGCGGCGGCAACGTGACCCAGTCCAAGGCCGATGAACTGGTCGTGACCGACAACGGCGTGACCATCGTCGGCTACACGGACTTCCCCAGCCGCATGGCGACCCAGTCGTCAAACCTTTACGCCACCAACATCCGCCACATGCTCGATGACCTGACGCCGGAGAAAGACGGCACGCCGGTCATCGACATGGACGATGACGTGATTCGCGGCTCCCTGGTCACGCACCAGGGCGAGATCACCTGGCCGCCGCCCCCACCGAAGGTGAAGGCGATTGCGGCCGCAGCACCGAAGAAGAAGGAGCCGGAAGAGACACCGG
>JBCDLQ010000583.1:0-1973 GCA_039414335.1 Pseudomonadota bacterium
CGCACGATTGATGGACCATCCGGCCTTCAGCCTCAAGAACCCGAATAAGGTCCGGGCCTTGTTTGGCAGCTTCGGGCTGCACAATCCGATCGGTTTCCACGCCGCTGACGGCAGCGGCTATGCCCTGATGGGTCGAGTCATTCAGGATCTGGAGGATCTCAATCCACGGGTTGCGGCAAGAATCGCCACCGTCTTCAACCGCTGGCACGCCTATGACGACAAGCGGTCGCGAGCCATGCAGGATCAACTGCGTGCGATTGCGGGCAAAAAAGGATTGAGTCCTGACGTTGAAGAGATCGTCAAGGCGGCGCTGAGACAGCGAAAATCCTAAGGTAGTCTCGCCAGTTCGATACCTTGCATCAGCTGATCCCAGGGGAAGTCCGGCCCAGGATCGAGCTTGCGGGCCACCTGCAGAGCGGGGTTGTCGCTGGCCGGCACGAAGCGTCGATCAAGCTCGTCATGACCGGCGATGCGGGCCAGATTTGGCAGACGCCGCTGCAAATCCTGCAGTAATGCGATCAGTGCCTGCAGCTGCGCCTCGGTGATGTTTTCCTGCCAGTCCTGATGCTCGCTTTCGTACCAGTTCGGATAGCGGCCCAGGCTGACCAGCTCGATGCCGATCGAGTTGCCGTTGTGTCCGGCGACGTGGTGAGCGACGCGGTCCAGACTGACCCATTGCTCGACGGTCCCGTCACGATCGATGTAGAAATGGCCGCTGTTGCCGGTCTGCGTTACGGGATAGTGGATGCGTTCTCCGTACTCCCGGGCCATGGCCAGGTCCGGTAGTTCAGTAGCATGAATGACCACCAGCTCGATATCGTCCAGTGCGCGCGCTTCCAGACGATCGTCGTAGGACAAGGGTCGGAATGCATCGATGTTGGAGGCCATGGTCACGCTTCCCAGGAATAAAGCAACGCTGCCCAGCAGCCATTTCAGCCGGCTGCGAGTGTTGCAACGATTATCCATGAATCACGATCCCGCCTTCAGAGCAAGGCTGGAAGCGATGTGCGGGGCGCCAGGCTAGAGCGACAAGGTATCACTCACGCTGACCTGCTCGCCGAGCTGGCGCGCGAGTTCGAAGGCGTCCTGGTCCGGGTCGGCAATCACGGCCATGCTGCCTTGTTCCAGTCCGACGAGCCATGCTTCCTTACCGTCGCTCATGGTCTGTGAGCTAGGCAGCGGAGGAGACTCCGTGCTAGGCATGATGATCAACGTTATTGGCCCTTCGGCAGTGTTCAGGACCAGGTGAGCGCCATCACCATCGGGAGTCGGGCAGACTTTACCTAGACTCACCTGAGCAATCAGGCGGGGATCGGCATCCACGCCGAGTCCGGCGAGAAGACGTTCGATCTCTTCAGGTTGGCTGTTCATGGTCTGACTTGAAGCCAATACTTCGGCGCCGTCATGACTCCAGTGTTCGGTCAGGTGGACCCACACATCGCCGTGGCCGTGGTGCCCGTGCTCTTCGGCCGGGATCAATTGCATAGCGACCACCCCGATCGTGAGCGTGACAGCGGCGGCTGTGGCGAGCATCCAGGGCAATTCAGGCCCGTGCGCGTCGGCTTTCTGACGAACCATGATGTCTTGCGCGAGATTCGGGCGCGAAGGCACTGCGAGTGCGGCCTGAAGCTGCGCTTCGAACTGCTGACTCTCACGCAGAATCTCGGCACAGTCTTCACTGTTCCGAGCGGCGTCGACCACTTCTGGATTGTCCGGATCCGGGTCGGTCATCAAATGCTGTTTGAGGCTATTGCTATCCATGGTTCTCAAATCAATTCCTTGGCCGCTCGTTCCTTGAGCTGGGCGCGGGCTCTAAACACCCGCGTCATGACGGCGCTTTCGGTCAGTTCCAGTGCCTGGGCAATTTCGCTGATCGCCATGCCCATCAGGACGCGGGTGTTTAGAGCCCGCGCCCAGCTCAAGGAACGAGCGGCCAAGGAATTGATTTGAGAACCATGGATAGCAATAGCCTC
>JBCDLQ010000584.1:0-1959 GCA_039414335.1 Pseudomonadota bacterium
GGCTTAAAGCTCTCCCATCTGCGACTGCAAGTAGTTCTGTTCACCGACTCGATCCATCAGATCTAGTTGAGTCTCTAGCCAATCCATGTGGCCTTCCTCATCGTCCAGGATCGTCTGAAATAGGTCTCTGCTGATGTAGTCGCGAGCTGACTCACAGTACTCGACTGCATCGCGGTACATGGGAATGGCTTCTTTCTCCAGCGCTAGATCACACTCAAGTAGTTCACGCGGCGTTTCGCCAATTCTCAGGCGGCCGAGGTCCTGCAAATTGGGTAGGCCGCCCAGGAAGAGGATGCGCTTGATGATGTCATCAGCGTGCTTCATCTCGTCGATGGATTCTTCGTATTCCTTGGCCGCGAGACGGTTCAGGCCCCAGTCCTCATACATTCTGGAGTGGAGAAAATACTGGTTAATGGCCGTCAACTCAGCTTTCAGAGCCAGGTTGAGGAATTCGATCGTTTTGGCATCGCCTTTCATGTCCGTGTCCTGTCTGGGGCAGAATTCAGACACAAGAATACCAAACCGTCCGTGGACGGTTTGGTGACGTCGCATTGACAGGCTTAGCTAGCTGCCAGTGCGATGGGAATTGTGGCCACCATTGACCGACGAGAGTGGTCAACGATGCTCTGTGCAAACTCCAAACAACTACCGCAACTGCCGGCGCAGTTCGTGACGGCCTGTATTTCTTCGAAACTCAGCCCTTCGGCTGCCAGGTCGCGAACTGTGTCGACTTTGATTGCATTGCAGACACAAACGTACATGGACCGTAGTATATCGCAATGCGAATCATTGTCAATATCATCTACCTAAAGATTCATTCGACTTGCCTTTTGCTGATGCGGTAGAGTGTCCGGTCAATTACAAAGGGCGGGCCGAACCCCGACCTGATCGAGTTCTTTTCGGAAGTTGAATGCCGCCTGACCAGTACCAGATTGATGAAGGCCCGGATGCTGGTCTGATGGGCTACCTGATGCGAATTCGTCCTCACGATCTTCGCGAAGGTCATTTCGTCGTTCAGATGAGCGTGCCCTGGGAGAAAACCAACTTCCCGCTCAGAGGTGTTTTGATCAACTCTATCGATACGCGCAAGTGGATGATGGACCACTGCGACTGGGTCGACATCGATATCAATCGCAGTCCCAACAAGTTTCGGCCCAGCAGCTATTTGAAGTACGTCCACAAGCAGGACCCGGGTTCGCTCGCGCCCGAGCAAGTGGAACGTTGCGAGCAGGTCAGAACGCAGCGCATCACAAGCGATACGCTCAAGGCTTCCAGCAAGCTGTATTTCGGCCTGAACGAAGAAGTGGACCGGATCATTTCCGACCTCGGTCATCAGGATGACGTTCGGATCGATACGGCCAAGCAGGTCATCACCGAAATCGCCGGTTCACTGAATGAGAACGTGGCCGCGCTGTCCTGGCTGATTCGCATCAAGGATGTCGATGACTACACGGCTCAGCACTGTATCAACGTCGCCATTCTGTCGATTGCGCTGGCCCATGCGGCCGGTTGGCCACGCGAGCAGGTTGAAGAAGCAGGGCTGGCGGGTTTGCTGCATGATCTGGGCAAAATGCGTCTCGATCAGGCCATTCTGAACAAGCCCGATCGCTTGACGGCTGAGGAGTTCGAACACATCAAGGCGCACTCCATGGCGGGCTACCAGATGCTGAGAAAGGATGAAGGAATTCCCGAGTCCGTTCGCCAGGCGGTGCGCTCGCACCACGAGCGACCTGACGGCAGTGGCTATCCGGATGGCATCGCCGGCGAAATCATTCCAGAAGTTGCCCGCCTCGTGGCCATTGTGGATGCCTACGACGCCATCACCTCCAATCGCGTCTACGATCCGGCGAGATCACACCACGAAGCCCTGGGCATTCTTTACAAGGAGCGTGGCCGCCAGTTCGACGGCGAGCTGGTCGAGGTCTTCATTCGACTGTTGGGATGGGTGACCTACGGAAC
>JBCDLQ010000585.1:0-1956 GCA_039414335.1 Pseudomonadota bacterium
CGTGACGGGTTTACAGACAAAGCCGTTGGCACCTTTCTTGATCGCCTCGATCGCGGTCGCCTTGTCCGACAGGGCAGAGACGACCAAGATTTGTACACTCGGATCGATGGCGACAATGTGCTCGATCGACTCCACGCCATCGACTTCCGGCATGGTCAGGTCCATGGTTACGAGCTCGGGCCGGGTGGAACGCACCATATCGATGGCTTCCTTGCCGTTGCTCGCCGTGCCGACCACTTCCAGGTCGTAGTCGCGGACAGCTCGCTGGATGCGATTCCGGATGATCAGGGAATCGTCAACAATCAACAGTCTCATGATCAGCCCTCCGCACTTTCGGCAACATAGGTCGCCACCTGCACGGCTCTCGGAAAGGTCATCCGAAACTCGCAGAAGCGTCCAGGCCGGTTCCGGATACCGATCCGCGCGCCGAGAGAGCGCAGACGAGCGGCGACCACGTCCATGCCAACGCCACGGCCCGCGTGATCGTCGACCGAATGGGCCGTCGAAAAGCCGGGCTTGAAGATCAGGGCGATCGCCTGCTGGGCACTCATGGCGTCCACTGCCGCAGCGCTGGCCAGACCCTGCTCCACCGCGCGACGCTTGAGCTGTTCGATGTCCAGTCCCCGACCATCGTCACGGAAGGTGACCTTGAGATCATCACCTTCAGGCTCGAAGCTGGCCCAGACGAAGCCGGCCGAGGGCTTGCCCTGCTCTCGTCGTTGCGTGGGTTGCTCGATCCCGTGGACCACGGCGTTGCGGAGCAGCTGAATGATGATGTCCTTGACGTCGCTGCGGATCGATTCGGCCATGTGGTCCTCGCCTTCGCTGTAGAAGATGACCTGCTTGTCGTTCTCCACGGCGATACGCGAGGCCAGATCCTGCAGCGTGCGATCGAATTCGCTGGTCGTACCCGGCATGGCCAGATTGAGCAGGTGACCCTCGATCTGTGATTCGACAGCGGCTGCCTGGCCAGCCAGGCCGGCGCCGTCGTCGCGATTGTTGGCCACCAGGGCCTGAAGGTCCGCCAGGCGTCCGATCAGCAGGCGCAGGCTGGCAATCTGTGTCATGAATTCATCGAGGCGAATGGTCAAGGGCAGGAAGTCTCCCCCTTCCAGCGTGGCCTGGTTCTTCAATCGGCTCAGTTCGTCTTCGAACTCCTGCGCTCTGTCGACGAAGATACTCAGATTCAGGCTGGCCGCATCGCCCTTGAGGGCGTGGATCTCACGGAAAATCCGGTCGACCTTGGCCAGATTATTGTTATGCCCGATCGAGCGCTCCTTGAGTGTCTCGTTGATGGTCCCGAGACCCCGCTCGGCGGCATCGAGGAAATCAGACAGCATTTTCGGCTCAACGTGTAACACCCGGACCAGCACGTCGAATTGCTGCTGAGCTTGTTCGTTCGACTCACGCAGTTCGTTGGCCAACTTGACCTGTCGGGTCACATCATCGACCTGCACAAGCAATTGAGCGACTGCGTTATCTACAGACACTCGCTTGAATCCAAAAGACAGATACTTCACACGCTGCTCGCCGCTGTCTTCATCAATGAAGACCTCGACCTCGTCCAGCGGATTGAGATCAGCGATCAACTGTTCGTTGGCGCGATCACCAAAGAGAAGATCGAGGTAATCAACCACGGTGGTCAGGGTCTTCTCGGGCACGATGTCGCGGAGAATGGCGAGGAAACTCCGCCCGGTCAGCTCCTCGGCCGCAAAGATCCGATTCAATGAAGCCGAATGCTGATTACCGATCTTCATCTCACGATCGAGCAGGAACAAGCCGTCGTTGACCGTCTCGAGGATACGGTCCGTTTCAACTTTGGCATCCTTCAGATCACTCTCCTGGCGCTGCAGGGTTCGCAGCTGGCGGAGGAAGTAGGCGATGATGAAGCCGAACAGCACCAGCGCGGCGAGAATGCCGCCAATCTGAATCTGTCGCAGCTGATTGGAGCGAGCC
>JBCDLQ010000586.1:0-1955 GCA_039414335.1 Pseudomonadota bacterium
CAGTAAATTCCTCCTGACCTTGAAATGTGCAACAGCTTCCCTCGGCAAGACTCATCACTACCAATCCTGATCAGAGGCTATGAAGCTAAAGCAAACACTGGATAGGCTGGGAATCAAAACACTTCGGATCACATGATCCTCATGGCAAACCCTCTGGCTCGAAAATTAATTACTGCCCTCATAGTTGTTCGCGTCACGCAACGAGAAGACCGGCATTTTCCGAGCGTAACTCAAAAATAATATTGCTCACGCTTCAGCAAAAACACCAAAGGATTCAAGACCATGATCATGAGTCGCATGATCGACCAAACTCGAGTCGGCCGAAGACCAAAAACAACCCGTTCCATTCCCCATGCACAGCTGACACAACATGGACCCGACGAAATCATTGAGAAACTTCACCGATTTTGTTTCGAGCTTCCTGACGTTCTCAATCGAGACAGTCTGATTTCCGTTCCTGGTGCCCGAGCACTTGTGGTCCATGATTCCATCGACTGCAACCGGGAGGCCTTCCTGATTGGACGCGAGTTTGCTCACATACACCCCCATCCAGACAATGGGAGCATGCACCTCAAGCTAGCCGAGTTGGATGCTGCTCATGTCATCCAGATGGGCTGGGGTGAAGATCACTTTCTTGTTTCTCAGGGCCGACTTCCGCCAAGCATCATCATGGTTTATTCACCGAGAAACGATGAAGAGCTCGAGGTCGTTAAAAGGATCGTCGTTCAATCCTATGAATTCGCGATTGGATCAGAATCAACGACCTCTCGGTAGCGAGGCGGATCGATACCTCATAAAACGACCTTTGATTCGGGAACACGTCAACGGCAATTAAGGGTGACACGGGTAATGAGGCAGAAGAAAGGCCGGCATCCCAGTGCAGGGAGGGATCGGATGCCGGCCTCGAGCGGTTTTTTTACTCGCTCTACGATCTATATACGCAAAAGGGCTGTGAAAAAGGTCACACTTCGGCCTCAGCCATCAACGAATTCCAGTTCACCTGCTCTACCAACAGCCGCTCGATGGCTTCAGGACCCACGGGTTGGGAGAACAGAAAGCCCTGCGCATAGACGCAATTGAACCGGCGCAGCAAGCGCAGCTGGTCAACGCTTTCCACACCTTCAGCCACCGTATTCATACCCAGATCGCTGCTCAGGCCGCAGATCGTACGTGTGATCGCCTGATCCTCTGCATCCTCGGCCAGGTCCTGAATAAATCCGCGATCGATCTTGACGACCGAGACGGGGAAATTCTTGAGATAGGCCAGTGACGAATAGCCCACGCCAAAATCATCTACCACGATTTGCATCCCGAAATCGTTGAGCTTCTGCAGCGTCCGCCGATTGCGCATCAGATTCTCAATCAGAATTTCTTCCGTGATCTCCAGATGCAGCAAAGAAGGCTCGATGCGACTTTCATGGAGCAGGACGCTAAGCTGGTCGGCAAAGTCAGCCTCCAGAATCTGGGCGCCAGAAATGTTGACGGCGAGCCAGGGCGGCTTACCGGTCAGAGCCTGCCAACGCCCTAGATCGCTCAGTGCCTCGCTCATCGCGAATCGACTGAGGCGGCTGATCATGCCGGTCTCTTCGGCAACGCGAATGAAATCCTGTGGCGGCACCATGAAGCCATCTTCATGCGGCCAACGTAGCAGCGCTTCGATTCCTACCATCTCTAGCGTATCGACCTTGATGATGGGCTGATACACCACCTTGAACTGGGACGCGTCCAGCGCTTGCCGAATGTCGCGACTCAGAGTCAACCGATGCTGGGCCTGGTCCATCATTTCCTGAGTGAACACGACAAACTGATTGCGACCGGCATTCTTGGCCTTGAACAGGGCCGTATCGGCGTTCTGGATCAATTCACTGACACTCCGACCGGACTCGGGATAGGTGGCGATCCCGATACTGGCTGAGATGAAGAATTGATTCCGGTCGATCTTGAAGGCCTCGTCG
>JBCDLQ010000587.1:0-1950 GCA_039414335.1 Pseudomonadota bacterium
CCACGCATTCGCCCTCGCAGGACCCGACATCTAATCCAACGCCTGTGCCATCGTCCGTGCCTTCCTCGACGCCAACGGTGACGCCGTCCAGCAGCCCGACGACTGAACCCACCGCCTTTCCCTCAGAAACCCCTACCGGCAATCCAACCTCGACGCCGTCGTCAGTGCCTTCCAGTTCGCCGACAGCGCTCCCTACATCCAGACCTACCTCTTCTTTGCCATCAGGGACCCCGACTACCGGCGAGCCCACGACTGCTGCCCCAATCGGCGTAACCACGAGCTTCCCGACCACGAATGCCCCGACTCCCCCCCCCACGTCGAGGCCTAGCCAAGTGCCGACTCGTACTGCAGACTCAGGTTCGTACGTCGCCGTCGCTTCCCACGTTGTGTCAACAGGTACTGACGGTGAGCGTGCTACCGACGACGACGACGCAGCTGCAACGACGATAAAGAAAAAACACACACACAGAAGCGACAACACGGTGCTGCTGGCCGTCGTCTGTCTGGCGATCGGCCTGTTCCTCGGCCTGTTCATCGGCGCGGCGCGCTACTCGAAGAACCGGCTCTTGAACGTGCCGGCCAGCGTCTTTGTGGAGGTGTTTCGCAACACCCCGGCGCTGGTCCAAATCATGTGGTTCTTCTTCGCCTTCCCGATCATTTCGCCGTTTCGCATCGACAGCTTTACGGCCGCGACTCTGGGCCTGTCGCTCAACACCGCCGCCTTTTGCAGTGAGATCTACCGCGCCGGCATCCAGTCGATCCATCGGGGGCAGTGGGAGGCCGCCAAGGCCCTGGGCATGCGCTATGGCGAGCAGATGCGCCGGGTGATCCTGCCCCAGGCCACGCGCCGCATGATCCCGGCCTTCATGAACCGGGCGATCGAGCTGACCAAGATGACCAGCCTTGCCTCCGTCATCGCGTTCGGCGAGCTGGTCCACCAGGCAAAGACGATCAGCACGATCGAGTTCAATCCGATCGAGACCTACACGATCGTCGGCCTTATCTTCTTCGTCATGATCTGGCCCATCACGATTGCCGTGCGCGGGCTGGAACGCCGGTTGAGCCGGCACGAATAGTAGGACCTGCCGTCAATGACCGAGCTGTTGAAAATCGAAAAGCTGAGCAAATCGTTCGGCGCGCTGGAGGTGCTGAACGGCATCGATTTTACCGTCGAGAAGGGCGAGACCGTCGTCATTCTCGGCTCCAGCGGGTCGGGCAAAAGTACGCTGTTGCGCTGCGTGAACTTCATGGAAATCCCGACCAGCGGCCGCATCGCCATCGCCGGCGAACCGGTCGGCACCGAACGCAACCAGGCGAACGGCCGAATCCAGGTCGATTACCGCGAGTCGGAATTGATCGGCATCCGAGCGACCGTCGGCATGGTCTTTCAGCACTTCAACCTGTTCCCGCACATGACCGCGTTTGGCAACGTGATGGAGGGGCCGCGCACCGTGTTGAAGCTGCCGCGCGGCGAATGCGAGGCTCGGGCGGAGACCTATCTCTCCAAGGTCGGCCTGGCCGACAAGATGCACAGCTATCCGGCCCATCTGTCCGGCGGCCAGCAGCAACGAGTCGCCATCGCGCGGGCGCTGGCGATGGAGCCGCAGCTCATGCTGTTCGATGAGGCCACCTCGGCGCTGGACCCGGAACTGGTTGGCGAGGTCTTACAGACCATCCGCTCGCTGGCGGACGAAGGCATGACCATGTTGATCGTCACCCACGAGCTAGGCTTCGCCTATTCGGTCGCCAGCAAGGTCCTGTTCCTGAGCGACGGCGTCATCTTGGAGCAAGGCGCGCCAGATGACGTGCTGGTGCGTCCGAAGCAGCAGCGCACCCGGGATTTCCTGCGCGGCCACGCGACCTATAAGCTGCCGGACCTAGCGATCTCATGACCAACCCTCTGCGGCACCTTCGGAAAGCACCGACATGGACATAACCGACGCCGTCCGA
>JBCDLQ010000588.1:0-1937 GCA_039414335.1 Pseudomonadota bacterium
CCGACGGCCGGCGAGCGCGGGCATATCAGCTCGCGCGAGGCGCTCTTGGTCAGCGTCGGGGGCCGCGTCGGCGGGGGCAATATCGCCGGGGTCGCCGTTGCGATCACGCTCGGCGGGCCGGGGGCCGTGTTCTGGATGTGGATGGTCGCGCTGATCGGCATGGCGACGAGCCTCTTCGAGTGCACCCTGGCCCAGGCCTACAAGACGCGCGATACGCGCACTTCGACCTTCCGCGGCGGTCCGATGTACTACATCGAACGTGGCGTGGGCAGTCGTGGCCTGGCCATGGTCTTCACGCTGCTGTTGCTGGGCACCTTCGGGCTGGCCTTTGTCGCCCTCCAATCATTCACCGCTTCGTCTTCACTGGAGGAAGCCTTCGGCGTGCCGCCGCTGACCACGGGCATCGGCCTGACGGTGGTTATCGCTCTGACCATCTTCGGCGGCGTTCAGCGCATTTCGCGTGTCACCGAGATCATCGTGCCGATCATGGCCGTGCTGTACCTGCTTGTGGCCCTGTTCGTGATCGTCGCCAACATCAGCCAGGTGCCCGATGCGCTGATGATGATTGTTCGCGGTGCCTTCGGGCTGGAACAGGCCGTGGGTGGCGGCATCGGCGCGGCGATCATGATGGGAGTCCGCCGCGGTTTGTTCTCCAATGAAGCCGGGCTGGGTAGCGCACCCAACGTGGCCGCCGTGGCCACGGTGCCGCACCCGGTCCATCAGGGCATCGTGCAGTCCTTCAGCGTGTTCATCGACACGGCGCTGATCTGCACGGCCACCGCGCTGATCATCATGCTGTCAGGAGTCTATGAGGTGGGCAATATCGAGGACGGCGTGGTCCTGACCCAGCTGGCACTGGCCGATCACATCGGCCCCTGGGGCGAGACCTTCGTCAGCGGCATCCTGCTGCTGTTCGTGTTCAGCTCGATTCTCTACAACTTCTACCTGGGCGAGAACGCGACCCACTGGATGAACCCGAACAATCCCTGGCTGTTCATCACCTTCCGCGTGCTCATGCTGATGTTGATCCTTTGGGGGTCCGTGCAGGATTTGAGCACGATCTTCGGCTTCGCCGATCTGACCATGGCATTGCTAGCGCTGGTAAACCTGATCGCCTTGGCAATGATGGTGAAGGTCTGTTTCCGCTTGCTCAGCGACTACGATCAGAAGTCTCGGGGCGGTGCCACACCGATCTTTGATACGAACGACTTTCCCGATCTGGCGCTGGACGAGAAGGCTTGGAGCGAGAATCGCAGGACCGTCGAGAGCTGATCGCCGCTCGCTGGAGCGCAGGCTGCAGCTCAGGCTGCGGCCGATCTGTGCCGCTTGAGGTAAACCAGTAATTGTGAAATGGCGGCCGGCGTCATTCCGGGAATTCGGCGTGCCTGATCGATGCTAGAGGGGCGAATCCGATCCAGCTTTTCCGTCAGCTCGGCCGACAGGCCGTGGACCGTGGAAAAGTCGAAGTCTTCAGGAATGCGCTCACTCGCTGCTCGCTGCTGACGCTCGATCTCGGCCTGCTGACGATCGAGATAGCCGGCGTATCGAATCCGGATGCCGACCTGCTCGGCCACATCTTCCTGCTCCACACCAGGACCGACACCGTCAACCTGCATCAATCGCGCATAGTCGACCTCCGGGCGTCGCAGCAGCTCTTCGGCCGTGGTGTCCTTGCTAACGGGAATGGCCAGCGTGTCGGCGACACGTCGCCCCAGTTCTGACTGACAGGGAATGCGTAGGGTAGCCAGACGATCACTCTCGCGTTCGATGGCCTCACGGCGCTGATCGAAGTGCTGCCAGCGGTGGTCATCGACCAGCCCCAACTCACGGCCGATTTCGGTCAGGCGCAGGTCTGCGTTGTCTTCGCGCAGATGTAGTCGGAATTCGGCCCGGCTGGTGAACATGCGATAGGGTTCGGGAGCGCCCTGGGTGACCAG
>JBCDLQ010000589.1:0-1932 GCA_039414335.1 Pseudomonadota bacterium
CCGCTCTTCGGCATCGAGTTCGGCAACAATACGAGCGACATGGTTATCCACGGCGCGCGTATCGGCAACATGAGCGAGGGCATTCGCCTGGGCAAAGGCTTCACCAACCCGACGCCGCCGGAAGCGAACCAGTACGTCGTGATCGATGCGGTCTTCACCGATGTCGATACTGAGTACGTCGATCTGGACCTGACCATCGACACGCTGATGAATTCGAGTGAGCTGGGCCCGGGCCCGCTGGCCATCACCCTGAACGACGGCAATGTGCTCGAGTACCTGAGCCCGGCAACCAATGCGGGCGTGGGGCTGGACTTCAACGGTGAAAAATTCGACCGTATCGGAGCCACACCGATTCCATCGGGAACAGACAACATCGGCGTCCCGAACTACGAAATGATCGCGATCTGCGAGCAGGATGGCTACTACCGCGACGACCAGGGCACGCCCTGGGTCATCGTCGAGGAGTACTTCACGGAACGCGCGACCGGCATCATCCACAAGTTTGGCCTTCCAGTCCGACTGGGCCCCGATGTCGACGACGTACTGGGGAATCAGTTCTTTGCCTGGCGCGACGCGTTTCAGCGCGGCACGATCGACTTCAGCAACCAGGCGCCCGACGCGACTGACGATGAGGCACTGACCCGCGTCGACGCGGAAATTCAGATCGATCTACTCGCCAACGACAGCGACCCGGAAGGCGATTCGCTCGTCGTTGACGGCATTGTCCAGCCCAGTCACGGGATGGTTTTCGACAATGGCGATGGCACCGTCACCTACCGACCGGACTTCGACTTCGAAGGCACAGATCGATTCAGCTACTGGGCCAGTGACGATCAAGGTCACTTCGTTCCGGCAACCGTCATCGTGCGGGTCAGCGACGATCTCCTGTTCCGCGATAGCTTCGACTGAAGCGATCGCGGCGGACCACCAGAGAATCTAGCGTTTCAGTCTTCGCTCAGCGCTGCCTGCAGCAGGGAGACCAGCTCTTCCTCAGAGTAGGAGTACGGTCCCCACTCGTTGAGCTGGATCAACTGCTGAATCTTCGTGCCGATGGTCATTTGCTGCTCTTCGGCGTTCGGCACGACCATGTAGCGTCGCAGCGGTGCTTCGTCGAACAGGGCGTGCATGAAGGCCTCAGAGACGGCTTCAGGGGTCTGGTAGGACAACTCACGCGCTTCCGTCGCCGAGAACTGCTCCTCCATTTCAGGCGTCATTTCGCCGCCGCCCTCCAGCGCACGCGCCTGCTGTCGTTGAATCGCGCTACGCCGGATGCGGGACTGGAAATTACCAGGCTGGATCACGCTGACCTGCACGTCATGCGCGGCCATCTCGCCGGCGAGCGCATCGGTAAAGGCTTCGATCCAGTGCTTACTGCCGCTGTAGGCGCTGCCGCCCGCCCATGACAGGGTTCCGGCTATCGAGCCCGTGGTTGCGATACGGCCATTTGCCGCTATCACCATCGGTGCGAAGGCCCGAGTCACGCGGTACACCCCTTCGACGTTGATGTCGTAGACGAAGCTCTGCACCTCGACCGGCGTATCGACCACCGGACCCCCATCACCTATGCCCGCGTTGTTGACCAGCCCATAGAGACCGGTACCGCGTTCTTCGATCAAGGCGGCCACGGCGTCGATCTCATCCTGTTGGGTCACGTCGAGACGCACTGCCGTGATGTTGTCGAGGGCATTCAGCGCAGCCAGATCCTCGTCCTTGCGCGCGCCCGCATAGACGTGATGGCCAGCGCTGGCGAGGGTCTCGGCCAGATGACGGCCGATGCCGGAGCTGGCGCCGGTGACCAGAATTGATTTCTGCTCATGATCGCCAGCTAAAAGCGTCGGAGGCTGGAAGCTCGCAACGGCCAGCAAAACGGTCAGCAACATAGGAATCGTTGGTTTCATATCAGTCTCAAGATCAGGCAATGAAGGGCACCTA
>JBCDLQ010000590.1:0-1923 GCA_039414335.1 Pseudomonadota bacterium
CCCTTCATCAAAGCTGGCTGGCCTTCACAACCTCAGGAATCCACACTGCTCGAAGTCATCGACGATACCTTGCTGGTTGTTTTCCGAGAGCTCAATCTGGCCGAGGGCATTGATGGCGAAGACAATGACTCCACCATCGAACTGGTCTTCCTTGGAGCGGTCAACGACAACGACGGCAGCACGCTAGACACGATCCCCGAGATCATTGTCTTCGAGCGCGGGGACAGCTCACCCGGTGCTGCGAACTCCGATGTCGGGGTCAGTTTGATTCTGGCCGATGGCGGTGTCACCGATGAGTTCTTTATCAGCCGCGATGATTTTGTGGAAACCGGCTTTGAAATCGACACTCAAGAGATCGGAGACGGTCAGGAACTGGGCGTCGTTGGCCTGGACATGAACGAATTTTCTGGTGCTGGCTATGATCCGGCGACCGACACGGTGGTCGGCGCGCTTTTCGGTTCCAGAGGTAGTGGAGCCGATATCTTCGGTGTCTTCGGAACCTCCTCTTCGCCGATCACCCTGCGTGATCACGGCGACGCACCGGACAGCTACGGGACCCTGCTCGCCTCTGGTGGCCCCCGACACGTTCTCAGCAACCAGGTCTACATCGGTACCACGCCGGACTTCGACCTCGATGGTGAACCCAGCGCGCTGGCCGATGCCGCCACCGACGAGGTGCTGGCTGACGCCTTCATCCTGCCCAGCCCGCCCTCGCCCCTGGGGCCCGGTGATACCTACTCCGTCAATGTGATTATCGAGAACATCAGCGGCGCTACCGCCCTGCTCTGCGGTTGGATCGACTTCAACAACGATGGCGATTTCGACAATGTCGATGGCACGATCGGCGCTCTCAATGCTGAACGCGCCTGCGTCACCGTCGCCGATGGATCAATTTCCACGGGAGCGACACCCACGCAAGCCACGCTGAACTTCATCCTGCCGAACGACATCACGGAGCCGCCCGATTCCAATTTCCTCTCACGTTTCCGCATCACCACGGACTGGACGACCTCGGTCGATGCCTCGCCGCTGGGTGATGCCAGCGACGGTGAGATCGAAGACCACCGAATCTCCAGTGCGGGCACCTTGCCCGTCAGCGTGATTGGCTTCGAATCTTCCGCTCTGGGCAGTGACCTTCAGGTGCGCTGGACAACAGCATCCGAAACACACAATGCCGGCTTCCATCTCTGGGCTGACTACGGCCGCGGTCTGCAGCGCCTGACCGCTGAGGCCATTTCGGCTCAGAGCGGCGACGCCGCAACATCGCGCGCCTATGAAGTCATCCTGGAGAACGTCGATATCGGGGGCGCTGTCGGTCTGGCCCTCAGCGCCATTGATTACCGCGGTGAGGAAGCGTTCTACGGCTACTTCGAGGCGGGCCGCAATTTCGGCAGCGACCAAGCCATCGGCAACATCGACTGGTCTGATATCGGCCGCAGCGCCCGAGGCCGGATGGAAGCCCTGCCTGCCATGACTCAGGGTGTCCCTGAAGCAGTCTCGGTTGTCTTTGGCCAGTCGGGAATGGCCGACGTATCGGCCAGCGCCCTGCTCGCAGCCGGTTTGAATCTGGACGGCATCGCAACTGACCGCATCGCCGTCACTCTGAAAAGTGAAGCAGTGGCCCGCGAGATCACTAACTCCGTCATCACCGCCCAGGGCGTCGAAGTCTTTGGCCCGAATTCCTCGATTCGATTCTGGGCCCGGACGCCGGACTTCCCGGACGCGCTCTATCTGGACCATTACCACTTCCAGGTCAGTGAAGACCCGACGAAGGTCAGACTGGCAGAAGTTGCAACGACAGGCCTGGGCATCTTCAGCGATCGGTTTGAATCGGCCCAATCCACAGCCGCGACGACCACAAGTTACTGGGCACGCGATCTC
Source organism: Pseudomonadota bacterium (assembly GCA_039414335.1). GTDB lineage: Bacteria > Pseudomonadota > Gammaproteobacteria > Xanthomonadales > Wenzhouxiangellaceae > Wenzhouxiangella. The sequence goes on from JBCDLQ010000590.1 coordinate 1,882, forward strand.
TATGCTGTGGATCGCAGCTATCACTTCTCCAGCCCGCTGCAG
>JBCDLQ010000591.1:0-1896 GCA_039414335.1 Pseudomonadota bacterium
CAGCAGCCACGCGGCACTCAGTCCTGCAATACCACTGCCGACAACGGCGATCTTCATCGTGGAGCTCCGATCAACAGCACGGCAATCCACGAACACAGCAACCAGGCCTGGCTGGCCGAGACCCAGGTGACAAAAGCCTTGCAGGCAGGGAAGTCCGTTACATCCGCCTTCTGTAAAAGGCCTGATCCGACAAGTCCGCCAAGAATCGTGACTGCGGGAATAAGCACGATTGCAATTGCAGTCCAGGAACTTGCGGGGATGACGAACGGAACCATGGCGTAGGCCAGTGCCAGCAGCAGGACTGCCGTTTTGCGGGCCATCAATTCACCGTGGCGCACGGGAAATGTGCGTTTGCCGCCGGCCTTGTCGGAACGATAATCGGGCAGGGCGGTGATCAGATTGCCTGCGAGGAACAGCAGGAACAAAGGCGGCAACGCTGGCAAGGGAAACTTCTGGAGTGAACCCTGCTGCAGGTAGAAGCCGATCAAGGGCAGCACGACCCCGCACCCCAGGCCCTGGAGAACTTCGCCGTGCCCTCGATAGGACCACTGTAGCGGCTCTCGATTGTAGGCCCAGCACAAGACCACGGCGGCCAGGGTGCCGACGCAAATCCAGGGTCGGTCAGCGACAAGGGTCAGATAGCCGGTCAGCACAGTGAGAGCGACCAGCGCCCACCTGGCGCCCTGCAACAGATGGTGACTTTGGAGTTTGCCTTCGGGCAGCACTCGTGAACCACCCGACAGCCAGTACTGGGTGTTCTTGCGGTCGACGGATTCATCCGCATGATCGTTCGTGTACAGCAGGTAGATCTGATAGAGCACACCGAACAGCAGTGCGTAGAAAAACATGAGGATGCTGAACTGCCCAAGGGCATGAACGGCAAAGGCCTGCCCCATGACGAGGGGAATGAAAATCATCGGATGGGCGACCGGTCGGGCGGCCTGAATCCAGGGCCGTGCACGGTTGAGCAGATTCATTGTGCGGGCAGAGGATTGGGCTTCCACGGGAAATGTCGGACCTTCATTTACAGATCTTGAGCACCAGGTCCGGGCATCGCCTGATACAACTTTTGCCTCGGCAGTCCGGCCCGGCGCCACGCGAGTGTCGCATAAGGACCGTGACGTTCCAACCAGCATGTCCAAGGCTTTGACGTCATGCTATTGATCTCGGATGCGGTGCCAGTGTCTATGCTCTCCATTCTGGGACGCGTTACCATAGGAAGGATGAGCCTGTCCAAATCGCTTATCGCCTTGAGCGCCACTCTCCTGTTGCTTGCCTGTGCCAGTGCACCCGCTGATCGATCAGTAGACGCGGTGCCCGAAAGTGTTCAGTCCGCAGGAGATGCGCTGAAGGCTTATTACGCAGGCGCGGATCGTACAGATTGGCCCGTGGCGCCCTCATCGCTCCCGTGGCCGACGGATCAGGCGCTGACGCGAATTGCCGTCGCCTCCTGTCGTTCCCAGGAAGAGGCTGCACCGATCCTCGATGTCATGATTGCTCGCAATCCGGATCTGTTCCTCTATATCGGCGACAACGTTTACGGCGATGTCTGGTCCTTGTCGCCAGACATGGAAGACCTGTTTCAGGCCTACGCCGAGTTGTCCGATCAGGCTGATTTCCAGAGAGTTGCCGCAGCTGTTCCGATCATGGCGATGTGGGACGACCATGATTTCGGCATGAACGACGCGGGCGGTAGCTACTACGGTAAGTATGGTGCCGAGGCGGTCTTCGAGACCTATTGGGGCCTGGAAGATCATCCGACCGCCGACCGAGATGGCGTCTACTATTCCCAGAGCTTCGGGCCAGCGGGTCAGCGGGTCCAGATCATCATGCTCGATACGCGTTTCTTCCGAACCGAACTGACCCGTTCGCCGAACCGCGGTGCGCCGGGTATGG
>JBCDLQ010000592.1:0-1892 GCA_039414335.1 Pseudomonadota bacterium
GACTCCACGGCCCACGTGCACCACGAGGCCGGCTTCCTCCTCCCGCCCCAGGTGGCCCTGCAGCTGCCCAGTCACAGCTCTGGCCGGGCCAATGCCGTCGCCCGGAATAACGGTAATGCGCTGAGTCACTGTCAAAGATCCTTGAGCGTTGCTGTGCGATATTGTCCGGCCGCAATTATAGCGCTGGAGCCTGCTGCCAAGGGCCGAAATTCGACCTCCGCCGAGACCCGATCAGAGCCCCAGCAGCGTGTCCAGGGCGCCTCCCTGATCGAGCGCATCCAGGTCATCGAATCCGCCGATGTGCTTGTCGCCGATGAAGACCTGCGGCACGGTCTTGCGACCGCTGCGTCCAATCATCTCGTCGCGGCGATTCGGCTCGGATAGCAGTGACACTTCCGTCCAGCTCACGCCCTTGGATTTGAGCAGTCGCTTCGCAGCCAGGCAATAGGGACAGGTTTCTTTGACGTACAGCAGGATTTCGGGGGAGCTCATGATGATTCTCGAATGTCGTTTCGGTATTGAGCCTTTATGTAGGGTCGATGACCGAAAAATCCAGTGTGAGTCGCCAACCGGCTGTGCCCTAAATGCACCAATCCGGCTTCGGATACCCGCCCAGGCGGCAGGCCTGGCGAACGGGATTCTCGTCGAACAGTCGATAGAGATCACGACTGGACAGGGAGTGATCGGCTCGCTCCGTTCGAAAGGCTGAGATCAGAACGCGCATGAGCGGCGGATTGCCATAACGTTGATGATGCGCTCGCACGAAGTCGATCACCCACCAATGATCGGGCCCGAGCGCCATCCCATCCGCTTCAGCGAGGGCCTCGGCCACGCCCCTGGACCAGTCGCTCGGATCGGAAAGGTGCCCATCTCCATCCAGCGCGATGCGATGGCCGGCATGCAGGAGGGTCTGATCGTCGTTCACAGCTGCACCTCCCGCCCCGTCGGGTCGGCTTCGCCATCACCACCGGCGACCCGGAGGCTGGCCAGATCGAAGTCGGTCAACTGGCGCCAGGCGGCCCTTGTATCGGTCCGAGACTGCATGGATTCCCAGGCCGCTGTGCTGAACACCACGTCGAGGGGAATCTCGAGCGTGGCGGCTGCCAGCAAGACTTCCAGCGCTTCTTTCCAGCCCAAGGCGCTCTGCGGCTGGTCGATCAGGATGCGGACTGGTCCACTCACATCGCCACCGTCAGTCAGCGCCCAGCTGGCCAGTTGCGCAGACCAGAAACGAATCAGGGAAGACGTCAGAACGCCCGGCGGCGGCTGATCGCCTTCGCGACGCGCCCAGGCCGCAGCGCAGACCGCCAGATCCACATCATCCATATCCTTCAGGTCCATCCAGGGCGAATCAGGATCACGAACCGCGTCAACCGCGTCAGAATGAAGAAAAACCAGCAAAGGCCGATCTTGATCGCGCAGGAACTCGAGCCTGCCCTGCTCGTCATTTAACCCGGGCTTTGCACGAACCATCATGACGCTGGTGTAAGGTGTTGAGCTATTCGATGATGGCAACGCGAGAACCTCCGAGGCGAGAACCGGTCGTAGATAGCAACATGCGAATCTCGAAACCTTTCATTGCTGCCGCGCTGATGCTCTGCGCCGGCATCCTAGCAGCTCAGAGCCCGGGCAGCTTGCCCGACATGGGCGGCACCAGCACGCGCGTGCTGCCGCTGGAACAGGAACTGACCTTCGCTCGTGACTTCGAGCGCTACATGCGAGCACACAATCTGCTCGTCGAAGATCCCTTGATCAAGGACTATTTCGAAGACATGGGCTTCCGCCTCGTGTCGCACTCGGATCGCAAGGACGGTAGCTTTCACTTCTTCGTGATCCGCGAGAACAGTATCAATGCCTTTGCCAGCGTCGCCGGCGTGATCGGCCTGCACTCC
>JBCDLQ010000593.1:0-1880 GCA_039414335.1 Pseudomonadota bacterium
CAGGTGGCGGGTCGTGTTGGAATTTTCGGCTCGGAAGGTGGGGCCGAAGGTGTAGACCTTGCTCATGGCCAGGCAGAAGGCTTCAACGTTAAGCTGGCCGGATACGGTCAGGAAGGTCTCGCGGCCAAAGAAGTCCTGTTTGAAATCGATCTCGCCCTGGTCATTCTAGGGAAGGTTCATCAGATCCAGCGTCGAGACGCGGAACATCTCGCCCGCACCTTCGGCGTCGGAGGCCGTGATGATTGGCGTGTTGACCCAGAAATAGCCCTGGGAATCGAAGAAGTCATGGATCGCGCGGGCTGCCACGTGGCGCACGCGGGTCACGGCGCCGAAGGTATTGGTCCGCGGCCGCAGATGGGCGACCGTGCGCAGAAACTCGAAGGTATGGCGCTTGGGCTGGATGGGGTAGGTGTCCGGATCCTCGACCAGGCCCAGCACTTCGATTGTTTCGGCCTGAACTTCCAGGCTCTGGCCGCGGCCCTTGGATTCGACCACCGTGCCCGTGCACTTGAGCGAGGCACCGCTGGTCAGTTTCAGGATGTCCTGATCATAGTTGGGCAGGTCCTTGTCGGCGACCAGCTGCAGATTGCCGAAGCTGGAACCGTCATTGACGTGGATGAATGAAAATCCGGCTTTGGAATCACGGCGCGTTCTGACCCAGGCCTGGATGACGACCTGCTGGCCCGCTTCGATATCGCCGGCGAGCACGTTCTTGACACTGACGGTTTGCATGATGTTGCTTCTTTAAATCCTAGGAAAACGATTCGATGGTGCCTTTTGGCCAGCCGATCGCAGCCTGGAGGGATCGAAGAAGAACCCGCTACGATTGAATGCCGAAGGACAAACCACAATAATACTGGACATGAGCACGTCAGCAGAAGCCATGGCACAAGAAAAGACCGTTCACCTGACCGAAGCGGCCGCCCAGCGCGTGCGCGACTTCATCGCCCGAGACGGGGGCATCGGCCTGCGTCTGGGTGTCCATCGCACGGGCTGCTCCGGCTGGGCCTACGATGTCGATATCGCTCAGGCGATCGAGCCGGGCGAGCACGTGTTCGACGATCAGGGTCTCAAGGTGATCGTCCCGGACCTGGCGCTGGCCATGGTCGCAGGCACCACCGTCGATTTCGTCCACGAGGGCCTGGTCCGCGAATTCCGCTTCCGCAACCCCAACGTCACCGGTGAGTGCGGCTGCGGCGAGAGCTTCACCGTCGCCTGAGGGTGGGCTAGCTGGTCGGCGACAGTATTTGGCACCGCATTCTCACGCGGAGACGCGGAGAAAACAACTGATTTTTCCTCAGCGTTCTCCGCCCCTCAGCGGCTCTGCGTGCAGCTTTTAAAGACACACCCCCACTACTTCTATTCCCCGAAATTAACCGTTATAATGCGCGGCTGACTTCAGGCCAATGCCGGAGTCTTCTTGCTCCACGGCCGCTGGATCCCAGCGCGACCGGGGGCTTTGAGCTGCTGACTTCATTGCCAGCATCAAAACCGAAAGGAGAAACCCTATGACCATGCGTCATTATGAAATCGTTCTGATGGTCCATCCGGACCAGAGCGATCAGGTGCCGGGAATGCTCGAGCGTTACCGCACGGTCGTTGAGAACAACGGTGGAGCAGTCCACCGCAGCGAAGACTGGGGTCGTCTCCAGTTGGCTTACACGATTGCCAAGCTGCACAAAGCGCATTACCTGATGGTCAACATCGAATGCGACGCCGCCACCTTGGAAGAACTGGAAGGGATCTTCCGCTTCAATGACGCAATCCTGCGTCACATGACCGTGCGCAAGGACGAGGCCGAAACCGAGCCGTCGATCATGCTCAAGCGCAAGGAAAGCAAGGACGAGCGTGAAAAGAGCCGCCGTGCTGCTGCTGAAGAA
>JBCDLQ010000594.1:0-1877 GCA_039414335.1 Pseudomonadota bacterium
CGATCGCCTGGACGCTCTGCCCGATGACTTCGCCCGGCGCTACGGCTCGCTGGAAAGCGGTGAGATTCGCGTTGCAGCAGGTGAATCGACCATCATGCACCTGCTGCCACCGCTGCTGATGCGCTTTCGGCACAAGCATCCCGGCATATTTGCCCATCTACACAACGTGACCGGCGCCGATGGCCTGGGCATGATTCGGGCCGATCAGGTCGACTTCGCCGTGGGCAGCATGCTGGACGTGCCCAAGGACATCGACTATCGCCCCATCTATCACTTCAATCCTGTGCTGATCATGCATCCGGATCACCCGCTGGCAAGAAAACGGTCGATTTCATTGGCCGATATTTCGCCGCACGGCCTGATCCTGCCGCCTCAGCGCCTGACCACCTACCAGCTGGTCGACATGGTGTTCCAGAAGCATGGCCTGCCCTTTCGCGTCACGCTGGAGGTCGGCGGTTGGGAGGTCATCAAGAAATACGTGGCGCTGGGCATGGGACTGTCGATCGTGACCAGCATCTGCATTACCGACAGCGATCGCGAACGCCTGATCGTGCGCGACATGAGCGACTATTTTCCCCAGCGATCCTACGGCGTGGTCATGCGGCGCGGCACCTATCTCTCACCCCAGGCCGAACGTTTCATCGATTTGATGAGCCCCGAACTGTTCGGCGCCCCCTGAAGCCGAAATCTGCGCACGAGGACAGATTGTCTGATCAGGGATGAAAAGCCGACCCATCATCCCCACAATGGGGTCATGGAAAACTTGATCATGGTTGCCCTGTCCGGCGGCGTGGACTCCTCGGTGACGGCCTGGTTGTTGAAGCAGCAAGGCCAGCCCATCGCGGGCATGTTCATGAAGAACTGGGAGGAAGAAGACGTCGACTCGGGGTGCACGGCTGAAGCCGACGCTGCGGACGCTCGGGCAGTTGCGGAGCTGCTGGACATTCCATTTCATGGTCGCAACTTTTCCCTGGAATACTGGGAGTCGGTCTTCGAACACTTCCTTGCCGAACTGAAAGCGGGCCGCACGCCGAATCCGGACATCCTCTGTAACCGTGAAATCAAGTTCAAGGCCTTCGTCGAACACGCCAGCGACCTGGGCGCGGATCTGATCGCTACGGGCCACTATGCGCGCCGACGCGATAACGCAGACGGCACAGCTTCCCTGCTCAAGGGACAGGACCCGAACAAGGACCAGTCCTATTTCCTCCATGCCCTGACCCAGGAGCAGCTGCAGCGCGCCTGCTTTCCCCTCGGCGAGCTCGACAAGGGGGAAGTCCGAAGGATGGCAGAAAGCGCAGGCATCCCCGTAGCCGCCAAAAAGGACTCCACCGGCATCTGCTTCATCGGAGAGCGAAACTTCGATCACTTCATTGATCGCTACCTGCGTGCCGAGCCCGGAGACATTCTGAGCGACCGAGGCGAGGTGATCGGCAGACATCGAGGCCTCATTCATTACACGCTGGGTCAGCGTAAGGGATTGGAAATCGGTGGGCTCAAGGACTATCCGGAAGCGCCCTGGTTCGTGGCCTGCAAGTCCCTGGATACGAACTCGCTGGTGGCCGTGCAGGACAGCGAACACCCATGGCTGATGGCCGATGAGCTCGACGCCATTGAGATGAACTGGATCAGCGGCACACCACCTGCGCCGGGTGCGCGCCTGGGCGCCAAGATCCGCTACCGACAGCCTGATCAGAATTGCACGATCGTGAGTGTTGACTCCGGTCGTCTGAAGCTGCGATTCGAACAGCCGCAGCGTGCCGTGACGCCGGGACAGTCGGTGGTACTCTACGCCTCCGACGAATGTCTGGGCGGCGGCGTGATCACCGCCAGCAACGCGCCCTGGCCCGATGTCGTTCCAGCCCCAACTCACGCCA
>JBCDLQ010000595.1:0-1876 GCA_039414335.1 Pseudomonadota bacterium
ATCACGACCGTCAAGCAATGCAGGAATGGTGGCCGCCTGGATCGGCGTGGGCGCTTCGTAGCCCAGCCCCTTGAGCACATCTAGAACCGGACCGGGCAGACCCAGGTCCGAAAAACTCACCGCGCTGGATGACTTGTCGGCTGTCTTGCCCCCGATAGGGGCGGCGTCATCCTGAGTAGAGTCGGACATGAAATGCGGGCCTTGCTGAACGCTAGTCAACGCCCATGATAGTCGATGTCGGCCCAGTCACTCCCGAACGGCGGCATTTAGTCGGGTAATCAGTTTCGCTGCTGGCGGAGCGCGTTGACCCAATCGGGGACCTCAGGCTCGCCGCTGAAGATCACGGGATCGACCCCGTCAGTCAATGCCCAGCGATGCAGCCAGGTGATCCCGCCCGGTCCCGTGTAGCCGTGGATCTCACGGTCATAGGCCGGATGACGGGTTGCTGTGTCCAGGTCGACCCAGCGATAACCGCGTTCGCCCAGCGCATCGAGCAATTCGTCCAGCCAGTCGGCATTCAGGGCGTTGGCGTGGATCAGCAACGTGTGCGGCAGCGGCTCACCGACAATCTTCAGCGACTGATCTTCATAAAATTCAACAACTTCCAGCATGTATCGAACGTAGTCTGTTCCCAAACGGTTCATCTGCTCTTCATCGCCGGCCAGCCAGGCCCAGGCATAGGCATCGGCGTAGATCCAATCGCTGTTGTCGATCGAAATCGGTGCAATCCGGTAACCCTCGTCCGCCAGAAACTCAGCGGTCTGTGCCTGAACTTCAGCGCTTCGGCCAACGTGCAGGAAGGGATGCCTGAACCAGTCGGCGGTCTGGCCCCGGGCCTTGAGCAAGCGTTGCGTAATCGTGTCGCCCCGATCAACATCGGCCATCCATATCATCGGATCCTCACGATTGAGGCTGAGGTGGGAGTAGCCGTGATTACCCAATTCCATGCCCGCATCGAGCCATTGGGTCAGCAGAGCCACCTCCTCGCTTTCGATCTCGCCCTCCTCATTGAACAGCTGGACTTCGTTGACGAAACCGATCGCCGGAACACCCCGAGTCGTCAGCGTTTCCAGCAGGCGACGGGTAATGATCTGCTTCTGTTCGGCGTTGAATCGGGAAGCGGTCGCAATGGGCAGGTCGTCGATTGTCACGGCCATCGTTGGTGCGATTTCGAGGGCCTCGTAGGGATCGCGGCGACTGCCGTCAGCATGAACGGCATCGATCAGAACAATCAGCAGCAGACAGGTGAAGCTCAGACGATTCCAGCTCATCCCTTCGACTCCATTTCCGAGCGCGGATCGAAAGCGTATTCCTTTTCCAGCTCCTCGTAGAGCGCCTTCTGGCGCTCGGTTCTGGCCTCGGGCACCACGACTTTGAGAATGACGTACTGGTCACCGGCCACCCTCCCCGGCAAGCCGCGGCCCTTCAATCGGAATCGCTTGCCGCTGGAACTGCCTGCCGGCACCTTCAGGCGAATTCGACCGCTCAGGGTAGGCACCGTGACTTCGGTGCCGAGCGCCGCTTCCCAGGGCGCGACCGGCAGCTGTAGCAGCACGTCGCGACCCTCCAGTTCAAACTGGCGATGGGCCCGAATCCCGACCTCGAGATAGAGATCACCCGCCGGACCCCCGTTGATTCCGGGATCACCCTGCCCGCGCAGGCGAATCTGCTGGCCCTCGGTCACGCCCTCGGGAATCCGTACTTCGAGCTCCTGACCGCGCGTCTGCATGATGCCGCCCGGCCCCTCGACTGGTCGATTCAGGGTGATGCGTCGCATGCCGCCGGAGAATGCGGTTTCCAGATCGATCTCGATGCGCGCGTGCTGGTCCTGCCCGGCCTGCTGACGCGGTCGACGCTGGCGCGGCTGCGCACCGCC
>JBCDLQ010000596.1:0-1863 GCA_039414335.1 Pseudomonadota bacterium
CGGAATCCGCCTCGAGCTCTAGCAACAGGCTTTCCAGACGTCTCGTCATTTGTTCGTACTTGTCGGCAGAGAGCTGGAAGGCCCAAGGAGACAGACGCGCATCGACAGCAGCCGCATCGGCACTGACTGAGGCCGCCTCCTCGCTCAGCGTTTCCTCTTCGCCGCTGGCTGCCACTTCCGCCGTCACGGAGAAATTGACCCAGCTGCCGACATCGTCTTCGAACAGCGTGGCGACAAAATTCAGGCCGTCTCGGGTCACGAACAGGGCCGCACTGCTGTCCTCGGGACTGGCTTCGTGTCGGCGAACGCCATCCAGCTGCAGGCTGCTCAGGGCATTGGCCGCGCTATTGAGCTGCCAAGCAGGTTGGGCTTCGCGACCTTCGGGCACATTCATCAGGACCCACTGGATACCGGTGTCATCGGCAGGACGCAGCTGCACGACCTCTCCATCGGCATGGCGCAGGGTGATCTCGGCCAGTTCGGGCGCCGGGATATCCATGATCGAGCGCTGCAGCCAGTCGAGCACCGTCGGTGGAATGCTGACATCACGATCACTGAGCCACACCTGGTCTTCTCCGGCCAGTCGCACAAAGCGAGACTCACCTGCCGGCCCCGGTCTTCCGATGATCAATTCGGGCAGTTCAGTGCCGGGGAAAGAAACCAGGAAACTGCCAGGAGCATCTGATTCACCCACTCGAGCTCCGGCCACGCCCAGTCGTTCATGCCAGTCCGGATTCGACGTTCGCGGTTCGGCGCGCTCGCCGGAGGCCAGATCCCGCAGGACCTGATAGACCAGCTCGAAATCAGCCTCATAGCCTTCCGCGTTGGTCACTCGCCAGCGTTCCTCGGAACGAACAAGCTGCACGGGCTCATCGGTCCCGACACCGATCGTCAACCTTTCGATATCGTTGACCTGAGCCTTGAGACCAGGCACCAATTCCTCGGATGGCAGGGAATCGGGGTCCACCGTATCGGGCTGGCTCAGAAACAGGGCCAGGCCCAGCGCCAGCACGGTCAGGCCAATCAGACCGAGAAAGAACTTTGGCTTCATGCCACACCTCCCTTGCGGGCCTGTTCCTGACGACGACGCCAAGCCATCCAGAGCGCGAACAGGGTCACCAGCACCGGCATCATCACGATATTGATCGTCTTGACCCGAGTACCCAGTGCCTCGATGTCCTTGTCGAGGTCGCGCCGCACCTGGCGGAGCTGACGCCGAATGTCCGTGCGTTGCTCGATAAAGCGATCGATCTCGGCTTCCTGCTCGGCGGTCAAGACGCTGAGATTGCTATCGCCTCGGGCCTGCTGCAGATCAGTCAGACGCTGTTCCGTCTCGGCCAGCTCCGCTTCCAGCTGCTGTTCCGTAGAGCGCAGGTTTTCTTCGGCCTCACGGCGCAGGCCATCGACCAGCTGGAAGGGCCGCGACGACGTCGCCCGGCTGCGCACGCTGATCAAGTCGGCGTTGCCCAGCAGATTGTCGATCGCGTTGATCACGAAGTCACCGTTATTGGCGAAGGGGTTGAGCAGGGTCTGGCCAAAGAATTGCTGGACCTGGACCCAGTAGCGATCAGCCAGAAAGTCCGTATCGGCCACGACGATGACACTGATGTCGCCGCTCCGAATCTCGTCACCGTCATCGGCGAAGGCGCTGGAAACCGGACCGGACAGACGAGCAGCCAGAGTCAGCGGTTCATCGCCGGGCGCCACTTCCGCCAGCAGCTCACTCGGATCGGCCAGAAATCGCAACCGCTCGGCATCCAGCATTCCGGACTGGGGGCTAGACTGAATCAGCGGCTGAAGCGTCAGCGGACTGTCTTCAGTGAGGGTAATCGATCCTGCGCTGGCAACGTTGATGGTTTCGAG
>JBCDLQ010000597.1:0-1858 GCA_039414335.1 Pseudomonadota bacterium
CCCAGCTCTGTCGAGCGCCTTCCAAATCTTCAGCCTCATACTGATAGAGGCCCAGAGAATAGAGCGTGGCAGTCGATTCGGGGACGGTCCTCAGCAGCTCGATCGCATCGGCCTCACGATCCATCTGGCGCAGCACTTCAGCCTGAGCCAGCGCCAGGCGAGCATTGTCCGGATCGACCGCTCTCGCGTTCTGGTACAGCTCGAGCGCGGCCTCGAAATCATCATTCGCTGCCGCCAGCTGAGCTGCCCAGATCAGCCGATCCGTGTCTTCGCTACCCTCAGCCGCCGAACGGGCCAGTTCAAATGCTTCCTCCGGCCGACCCATCTGCCAGAGCAGCAGACTTCGACTTTCGAGAACTTGGGATTCATCGGTTTCCGGCATTCGTTCGACGAGCGCATCCATCACGGCCAGAGCGTTGTCGTCACGCTCGGCTGAGGCAATCAGGAGCGTCACTTCGCGCCAGGCCTCGGCCCTATCCTCGGCTGCCCGCAGAATCGGCGCCAGTTCGCGAGCGGCCGATTCGAACTCAGCTTGATTCATCAGACCGAGGACGATCAGCTGTTCGGCTGCGCTGGATTCTTCATCGAGCTGCCGCCAACGCCGGGCCGAGGTGGTCACTCCTTCCCAATTACCCACCCGCATGGCCAGACTCACGGCCTGACGAGCGAGATCGGGGTTGTCGGACAACAGGGCTGCTTCATGCGCGTGTCCGTAGGCCTCGATGTAATTACCGGCCGCACCCAATCGCTCCGCCGCCAGCGCATGAAAGAGCAGATCAGGATCCAGGTCGTCGGCTGATGGGGCCTGAGCGCTCAGTCCACCTTCAGCGGGATCAGCGGCTTCGGGGCCCGGAGCCGTGCTGGCACAGCCAGCGAGCAGAACGAGCGCCAGTCCGACAGCAGCAGTCTTGTTGCACTGTCGACGCATCCATACGAAAATGGGGAGTTGGTTTGCTATTTTGTTGTGCATGTCGCTTTTTGTCTTGGGAATCAGCCACCAGACCGCCCCGATCGCCATTCGTGAGCGTCTGGCCTTTTCTGCTGAACAACTGCCCGAGGCTCATCTCGCGCTTTCTGCCGTGCCGTCCGTGGAAGGCTGCGCAATTCTCAGCACCTGTAATCGGACCGAACTCTATCTGTCCGGCTCAAAGGCTACCATGCATGACGCCGCCGATTGGCTACATGACTGGCATCAACTCAGCCCCGGGCAGTATCAGGAGCATCTCTACAAACTGGAGCAGTCCGCCAGCCTCTTCCACCTGACCAAAGTCGTCAGCGGCGCTGACTCGATGATCATTGGCGAACCCCAGGTCGCCGGTCAGGTCAAGCAGGCCTGGCAGCTGGCGGCATCGTCAAACACCTTGGACACGCGGCTCGACCGCATGTTCCAGCATGCCTTCTCGGGCGCGAAGCGGGTGCGTACGGAAACGGACATTGGCCGCGACCCTGTCACCCTGCCCTTCGCAGCGCTTCGCCTGGCCCGTCAGATTTTCGGTCCGCTGGAAGGCCGCAATGCCTTGTTGATCGGCGCCGGAGAGATGATTCAGGACTGCGCGACGCATTTCAATGATGCTGGACTCGGGCAGATGACCATCGTGAATCGCTCTCCTGAACGCGCCCAGGCGCTCGCCAAGCAGTACGACGCGCGCCACGACAGCCTGGACGCGCTCCCAAGCCTGTTGCCCGAGCACGACCTTCTGGTGGCCTGTACTGCCAGTCCCGAGCATGTGGTGACTCACGCCATGCTCGAATCGGCTCTGGGAACCCGGCGACGACGCCCGCTATTTGCCCTGGACCTGTCGGTCCCTCGGAACATCGCGCCTGAGGCTGCACAGCTCAAGGACCTGTTCCTCTATAC
>JBCDLQ010000598.1:0-1858 GCA_039414335.1 Pseudomonadota bacterium
AGTCATCGCCCGCAGCCGCCTGATCAAGCACTACGCGCGACAGTGGGAAGACGAGCCTGCTCGCGTCAATCTGGTCGGTCACTCGATGGGCGGACTGATCATTGCCGGTTATCTGGAGCGAGTCGGCAGGAAGGCTCCCATCGACAAGGTTGTCAGTCTGGGTACGCCCTTCCAGGGCTCACTGGAAGCGCCGGTCAAGATCGTGACCGGTACGGGCAGTCTGGGCGGCCCGCAGGAACCGGCCTCACGCGAACGGGAGGCCGCGCGCCTGACGCCCGCCCTATATCACCTGCTGCCCAGCTATCGGAACGCCATCCGGACCAGCGCGGACGACATCCCCGGCAATCTCTACGAGGTCGATGCCTGGCAGCCGGGCGTGATCGAGACGCTGGCCGAATTCATTCGCCTGCACGGCCTCAAGGGTCGCAGCTCGCAGCGGGATCGGAAGCGTTGGGCTCGGGATTTGCTGGCCGATCTGCTGCAGACTGCGCGCACTCATCGCCGTCGTCTGAATCGCTTCCGCCTCGAGCAGGCGGGCCTGAGCGAAGATCGCTGGCTGTGTTTGATCGGTGTGGATGCGAAAACGCGGGTGCAGATGCACGTCGAGCGTAGCGGAAAGGATCCCTTGTTCAAGATCCAGAGCCGGGACCGGATGAACCTATGGGCCGAAAAAGACCCGCTGAAGCAGCGTCTGACCGGTGACGGGACCGTGCCCTATCGCGGCGCCGAGCCGAAATTCCTCGATCGACGCAAGCTGGTCTGCCTGCGGCCCGATGACTTTGGCTACTGGGAAGTCCGAGATCGGGCGCTGACTTCAGCCAGCGGCTTCCACGGCATGCTACCGAACCTGAACCTGGCGCACCGTCTGATCGTCAGTCACTTCATGGGCTACGCGCGCAAGGGCACCTGGGGTCGCCCGGCGCCCGGCATTGCCGTCGAAGATTGGCGCCCGCCCATCGAAGGGCTGAGCATCGGCGACTAGATTTCCGCCGCCAGGCGCGTGCCCTGATCGATGGCGCGCTTGGCATCGAGCTCGGCGGCCACATCGGCTCCGCCGATCAACTTCGGCGAGAGACCCTGCCCTTCAAGGGCCTCGGCCAGCTGCCGATTCGGAATCTGTCCGGCGCAGATGATGATGTTGTCCACCTCGAGACAGCGCGATTCCTCACCGATCTTGATGTGCAATCCACGATCGTCAATGGACTCGTAGCTAACGCCTGACAACATCTCAACGCCGAAGTGCTTGAGCGAGGTGCGGTGGATCCATCCGGTGGTCTTGCCCAATCCAGCGCCCGGCTTGGTGCTCTTGCGCTGCAGCAGGATGATGTCCCTGGCGGGCTTCGGAAAGGTCGGCTTCAAGCCCTCGACGCCGCCTCGGCGGTCCAGGTCCGTATCCACGCCCCAGTGTTCAAAGAACTCTTCCGGCTCCGGCTTGTCCGGATCCGGGCGCATCGGGACGTCGTCGTGAACCAGGAATTCGCTGATATCGAAACCGATACCACCGGCACCGATGACGGCCACCTTTTTGCCCACGGGCTTGTCGTGGCGCAATACGTCCACGTAACTCAGCACCTTGTCATGGTCCTGGCCAGGAATCTTCGGATCGCGCGGCGTCACGCCCGTCGCGATGATGACTTCATCGAAGCCTTCTGTCTTCAGGGCATCCGCCTGCGCCTCCGTATTCAGGCGCAGCTCCACGCCCAGCAGTTCGATCTGGCGATTGAAGTAGCGGAGCGTCTCGACAAACTCTTCCTTGCCGGGTACGCGCATGGCCATGTTGAACTGACCGCCGATGCGATCGGCCTTGTCGAAGAGCACGACCTGATGGCCGCGTTCGGCGGCGGTCGTGGCCGCTGCC
>JBCDLQ010000599.1:0-1857 GCA_039414335.1 Pseudomonadota bacterium
AACCAGTCCAGACTGACCTGTCCCTGGGTCCCAAAACTGCTGTCGAGATCGCCGTTGGCTGTGAGGCGGACGAGTCGCCAGTCTTGGGTTCCAAAGGCACCCGTGTCGCCGCCGACCGCCACGATGCGACCGTCGGGCTGAACCAGGACATCGCGGACCTCAAAGTCCGTCCGAAAAAGACCGTTGGTTCCAAAGCCCGTATCCAGCGCGCCGTCGCTCTGGAAGCGAGCGACGCCTCGGCTTCCCAGACCCGGGACGGCCGCCAGGATACGATTCTGTGCATCGACGGCAGTGGCAACGATGGCCTCGTCCGTGGGGCCGCTGGCTGTCTGTAGCGCCAGCCCATCAACTCCGTAGTCGGGATCGAGATCGAAATTGGCGCTTGCGGGGATCAGCACGGTGGCCAGCAGCCAGGCCACGGTCAGCTTCTGCAGAGTCATCGGGATCGGTTTCCAGGTTCGGAGTCTTACCCGGATAAAGCGCAAAAACGCTCAGAAGTGGTTCAACGCTCGCAAGCGTTGGGCGACCACCATGACATCACCGCCTGATAGGCTGCCGGCGCGGAAGACGCGTGATGCTCACCGGCCAACCAGCGAATCTCCAGTTCTAGAGCTTCGCCAAAGTCCTGCTGCCGCTGAGTCAGCCACTGCTGGAGCGGCGTTCTGTAGCGGGCTCGCTCTTGCGTGGATCGGGTGATCATCAGGGGCGTCGTTGCTGCTCGTTCGGCCGCTTCCAGATTCAAGAACAGATCGAGATTTCGATGGATTGCCGGATTGATGGCCAGGTAAAAGCCGAAGAGTTCGGGACGGTTCAGTGCGGTCAGCAGGGTGAATTGGCCACCCAGGGACTGACCCAGGACCAGACTGTTGGCCTGGTCGACTCGGTAGTTCGCTTGAATGCGGGGAATCAACTCGACGGCAAGAAAGTCCTGATAGGCGGCGGCACCGCCAAAGCGCGTTTCCTCGTCTGATGGCGCGGTGTAATCCGTCGCCCGGAAATTGCCGTTTCTGGATCCGAGGCCGCCGTAGGAGATTCCGACCATCACGACGGGGGGTGCCAGCTCGTCGATCTCCATCATGAACTGAAGCGGGCTGAGCATAGGAAACAGGATGCCGCCGTCCAACAGATAGACCACGGGCCATTTGCAGTCGGCCTCGTCGTAGTTCAGGGGCTTGCGTACATAGATATGGAAATCCCGGCCCAGCGTCTCCGATTCGATCGTGAACGTGTCGACCGGACCCATGCCAAACAGGCGATCCAGCGCCTCTCGGGCCTGGACGATCGGGCTCGACAGCAGGCAGATCGACAGGACGGCAAGCGTGCGGAGAGCGGCGGTCGACATTGGGAAAGCCCGGTTCAGATCAGAACGTCAAAGTGCCAGCTTCATGGAGGTAGATCAAGCTTTGCAGTGCCCTCGATTTCCACGGACAATAGCGGCTGGAGTCACGCAGCACACCGGGGCAGCAATGAAGTATCTGAGTACGCGCGGGCAGACCGACCAGGTCGCGCTGGAGACGGCGCTGCGCGCTGGCCTGGCGCCGGATGGCGGTCTATTTGTTCCTGAGCAGCTGCCTGAGTTCGCTGACGACGCCTTCAAGGACTCTTCTAGCCTCCCCGCAACGGCCGAGGAGGCACTAGCGCCCTACTTCAGCGGCAGCGTGCTGGAAGACCGGCTGGGCCTGATCGCCGGCGACGCGCTGGACCTGCCTTTGCCGATTGTCGAGTTCGAATCGGGCAAGAGCTGGATACTGGAGCTGTTCCACGGCCCGACCGCCGCCTTCAAGGATTTCGCGGCTCGCTTTCTGGCGGCCTGCCTGGCCCAGCTGCGGTCCGACGATGATCCGGTCCAGACCGTGC
>JBCDLQ010000600.1:0-1844 GCA_039414335.1 Pseudomonadota bacterium
CGGCTGGTTTGCAGATCGATCGGAACCTCGACTGGATGCCTGGCTGGATCTTGTGGCTCTGGGAACCGTTGCCGATCTGGTGCCTCTGGATGAGAACAATCGCCGGCTGGTCCATCAGGGCCTGGCACGCATGCGGGCTGGACGTTTGAGCCCTGGCTTGGCCGCCTTGCTGGAAGTGGCGGGCCGTAATCTGCGACATGTCGATGCCGCCGACCTTGGCTTTGCAGCAGCGCCCAGGCTCAACGCGGCGGGTCGTCTGGACGATATGAGTGTGGGTATCCGCTGTCTGCTGGCAGATACGGAAGAAGAGGGTTGGTCGCTGGCTCGCAGCCTGGATCAGCTCAACGCCGAGCGCCAGGCCATTCAGGCCGACATGCAGAAGGAGGCGGAAGCGCAGGCCAAGAAACTCGCTGCCGAACTGGCCGAGGGCAATTCGGAAAATCTCAAGGGAATGTGTGTCTTCAATCCGGCCTGGCATCAGGGGGTTGTGGGACTCGTGGCCGGGCGCCTGATGGAGCGCTTCCAGCGGCCGGTGATCGCCTTCGCTCCGGCGGAAGCCGGCGGTGATGAGCTGAAGGGCTCGGCGCGCAGTCCGGCCAACGTGCACATGCGGGATCTGCTGGTGGATATCGCCTCAGCAAGCCCCGGATTGATCGAACGATTCGGTGGGCATGCCCGGGCTGCAGGTCTGTCGCTGGGCGCCGACCGCCTTGATGACTTCCGCGACGCCATGATGGCTCAGCTGGACTCGGTCGAATTCAGTCTGGAGGAGGTCGAAACCGATGGAGTCCTGGAGGCGCAGGAGGTCTCAGTCGCGGTCGCTGAAGCGCTGGCCGAAGCCGGCCCCTGGGGGCAGGCTTGGCCAGAGCCCCTCTTCGACGGGCAATTCAAGGTGATCGATCGTCGGATCGTCGGGCAATCGCACCTCAAGCTGAGGCTGCAGTCCGTCGGAGGCGGTCCCGTTCTCGATGCGATTGCTTTCCGTGCTGGGGAGCTCTGTCACCAGGAATTGCCAGAGCCTTTTCATGTGACCTATCGGCTGGAAGTGAATCGCTTCCGAGGCAGGGTGTCGGCCCAGCTCAACATCCAGCATCTGGTGAGTGAGATCAGCTCGTCCTGATTCGGCTCAGATCGTCGAAAAACCCCGCCGTTGCTGACTTCTCACGGCAAAATCGCTACAATGCCGCGTCTTTTTTCTAGCCGCAGACGCTCAGTCTGTGATTCACTTCTCAATTTTCTGGAGTTCGCATGCAGCGCACACTTTCCATTATCAAGCCCGATGCCGTCGCCAAGAACGTCATCGGTCAAATCTATTCCCGCTTCGAAGGCGCCGGTCTGAAGATCGTTGCCGCCAAGTACAAGCATCTGTCCAAGGCAGAAGCCGAAGGTTTCTACGCCGTCCATGCTGAGCGTCCGTTCTTCGCCGATCTGGTCGAGTTCATGACCTCCGGTCCTGTGATGATCCAGGTTCTTGAAGGCGACAACGCCATCGCCAAGAACCGCGAGCTGATGGGTGCGACCGATCCGGCGCAGGCGGAAGCGGGCACGATCCGTGCCGACTTCGCGAGCAGCATCGACGCGAATGCGGTGCACGGCTCTGACGGTGAAGACACGGCTGCCGAAGAGATTCGCTTCTTCTTCGCCGAAGATGAGATATACTCCGGATAATTGACGGAGTTTCTCAGGGAACCGCGCTAAATGTCTGCCGTTGCAGCAGAAAAACTCAACCTCCTCGGTCTTGACCGAGAGGGGTTGGTCGAGTTTTTCGCCCAGCTGGGCGAAAAACCGTACCGTGCGCGGCAGATCCTGCAGTGGATTCATCAGCGAGGCGTCACGGATTTCGA
>JBCDLQ010000601.1:0-1832 GCA_039414335.1 Pseudomonadota bacterium
CGTCCGCCTCCCAGAGCTCGGTGGCGAAATCACGCGCTGCCGTTGCCACTTCCAGCGCTCGATCCGCCCGTCCGTCGACCACGTAAGCCCCGACCAGCGCGGCCTGGGCCTCGAACAGCAGCTCTCCTTGTTCGCTGGCTGGACTCGACAGTTCGTCCACGATGGCGACGAGCTGCTCGATGGTCTGATCCAGCGGAATATCCAAGGCATTGGCGTGATTGCGAAGCTGCCGAATACGCAGGCGAAGAATGGCGTCCTGATGGTCTCCTTCGGCCTGGCGGTAGAGTCTGATGGCGCGCTCGTCGGCGCGAATGGCTTCCAGGGCACGACCCGCCGAATCCAGCGCCGAGGCCATCTGACCCTGGATGACGGCCTGTTCCAGGGTTGTTGCCGCCGGTGAAAGACTCTCGTCGGCCTGATCCAGCAGCGGCAGTGCCTGTTCTCCCAGGCCCAGCGCATTGTAGGCGCTGCCCAGCGCCAGGTGGATCGAGCCGGTGAAGGCCGGGTTGACCGATTCGCGGTCGGCCAGCTGGTCGGCACCCAGGTCCAGAATTTCCCGCACGGTCACTTCGTTGCCCCTGGAGGGCAGAGAGTCGGCGCCAGCAAACAGTTCGTTCATGAACTCTGTTACGGCTTCGGCCCGATCGCGCTCCCAGGCGATACGCTTTAGCTGGGCTTCACGGTCCAGCATGAAGGTCGCAATCATGGCCACACCAGCCAATGCGACGACCAGTCCCAAACGGTGCCGGCGGACGAACCGTTGCGAGCGGTACAGCAGGCGGCCACGGCGGGCCTGGATCGGCTCGTGCGCCAGCAGTCGATCGAGGTCGGCGCTGAACTCCCGGATCGACGGGTAGCGCTCATTGGGCTCGAGTCGAAGCGTCTTCAGCACGATGGCGTCCAGATCGGACCGAAGCGACGACGGAATCGGAATCGATGCGCTGCGCGTCGGGGCGTCGATCTTGCCTTCGAGGATTGCCTGTTGCCGCTGAAGCGGTGCTTCAATGTCATCGAAGGGGCGCTGGCCGGCGATCAATTCATAAAGTACGACGCCCAGAGAGTACACATCGGTCGCGGCGGTCAGGCCCGCCCCCTCGATCTGCTCTGGGCTGGCGTAGACCAGCGTCATCGCCGGTTCCACCGTATCGGTCGTTGTCTCGCGGTGATCGGGATCGTCGAGCAGGCGGGCGATACCGAAGTCCAGCAGTTTGGCCTCGCCTTCGCGGCTGATCAGGATGTTCCCCGGTTTGAGGTCGCGGTGGATGACCATGTGGCGGTGGGCGTAGTCGACGGCCGCGAGCACGTCCTGGAACAGTTTGATGCGCGCTCGCAGATCCAGCTTCTGATCGCGACACCAGGCATCGATGGACTGCCCGTCCACATATTCGGTGGCCAGGAAAGGACGGCCTTCGGAGGTCAGGCCGCCATCGATCAGCCGAGCGATGTGTGGATGGCTGAGTCGCGACAGGATCTGTCGTTCGGTGACGAAGCGGCGCGCCATCGCTTCATCGGGATCGGCCGTCAGCTGCAGGAGTTTCAGGGCTACCGGTTGGCGCAAATCACCGTCAATGCGCTCGGCCAGGTAGACCGTTCCGCTGCCGCCGTCGTTGAGGCGCTGAATCAATCGATAGTCGCGGGGCAGGGGAATCTTCAGCGACACTTCACGAACGACTTCACAGGCGGCCGCCTGGAACTGCTCGGGCATGTCGTCCCCGGAACTGTCCTCTGCGGCGTCCATCAACCACTCGACTTCAGACCACAGGGCCTCGTCGTGGGCGCACTGTTCACGCGCCCAGAGTGCGCGCGCCGCGATCGGTTGTTCCAGCGCGTCC
>JBCDLQ010000602.1:0-1813 GCA_039414335.1 Pseudomonadota bacterium
GTTGAGTCCTTTCGATCTCTGTGTGCATGCTCTGATTGATCCCACTGTTCTCACCTGACCCGTCATAACCAATATTCTGCACCCGATTGTGAACGGGGTAGATGGTCATTCGATCGTCCAGGGTCTGCCAAAGATTGAATAGAATCGACCAGGTCTTGCTTTTTCCTTCTAGTCTCCTTCTCAGGCGATCGATCTTGTCACTCCCCGCAGCCGCGAAAGAGCGACGAAGTGGCTTGTCTTGCCAGATCCGTTCGGCTCCAGCACCAGACCAATCAACAGATTTCCAGCGATTTCTCCAAGTAGCCCAACCATGGCTACAGCTTCGGGGCACCAGCATCACATCATGGGCATAGTCATTTGGGGCCCTCTTGATCGGCGAGTAGGCGGTGACGGAGCCGACCTCTCGAGTGTTTTCGTAAAATTCAAGCGCCGAATTCATGAAGGTCAGGAAGTCTCTGGAGACGATGAGATCGTCCTCCAGAATAATGGCACGATCGGCCTCATCAAGTACTCTAGAAACACCCGTAACGATTGAGGTGGCAAGACCCTTGTTCTGATCCGACTCGATGACATGGACCTTCTTGAAAGGCTTATGCCATCGCTGGTCGTGCAACAGCTCTCGGACCTGGAGCACCTCAGCCGTTCGTTCCGAGCTTGCCGCACCATCGGAGAACACCCATAGTTCACTTTCGCTGGCGCCATCTGCTTGAGACAAGGCTTTCAGCGTCTGCTCAAGGTGCCAGTGGCGGCAGTAGGCGAACACAATGACCGGTGCCGGGCTATCCAGTTTCATGCAGCTTGCGAGAGAATATCTCTGTAGACACTGACGATACGCTTAGGGATGCTCTCAGGGGCGTGAACCTGCTGAGCTCGTTCTCTTGAGGACCTGGACAATTGCGACCTGAGATCGTCGTTATCGAATACTCGGCTGATCTGATAGGCAAGCATCGCCGGATCATTGGCTCGATACAGCAACGCATCTCGTTCATCACGGGCCATTGATGGCACGCCCCCCACATAGGACGCGACGGAAGGCACGCCCATGATCATGGCCTCAGCCAGCGAATTTGGGCTGTTTTCAATCTGCGAAGGCAAAACAAAGACATTGGAGACCGCCAACCGCTCACTGACGGCTTTTGCGTCGAGTGGACCAGTGAACACGACATCGTGCTCAAGCCCCAAGTGCCGGATGAGCTTGAGAAGATAGGCGGGATAGCCCACCCAGCGATTCAAAGAGCGCCAACCCAACTGTGCCGGATTTCGCCCAGCGATGTAGAGCCTCGCCTGGGGATATTGATGCTTGAGCTGAGCCAGGGCCTGTACCGCAAAATGCGCGCCCTTCAGTGGTGAAGAACCATTTCCCACAAAGATCGAGTACTTCTCGAACCGATCTGACTTCCAGGACGATGAATAGAAGGGCGCCCGCAACAACCTCGGGCAGTAGTGATAACGGGCATCTGGATTGAATCGATAGGCTTGAGATCGATCCCAAAGCGTCCGGCCCATCAGGTCCTCACTCAAGGCTAAGGTAGCCTGTTCGATCTTGAGCCTGGGACGAAAACGAAAACGCTCATTGGCCAGCATCGCCAATCCAATGAGAAATTGATGGGGACGGAACGGCGTCAACATACGGACAAGCTCAAGTCCACCAAACTGATAGGGAGCATAGCCATTGATTACGCCCTGCATGGAAATCAATCTCGGTCCTTGCCATTTCCTCAGAAAACGACCCGAGTGCGCCATCTCGGTCCCTTCAACGTGAAGCAGATGAGGCTTGAAATCCGCGATTACTCGTTCCACGGACTCGTCTGAA
>JBCDLQ010000603.1:0-1808 GCA_039414335.1 Pseudomonadota bacterium
CCGCCGGGCATGGTGGTCCATCCCGGTTCCGGCAATCCCGACGGAACCCTGGTCAATGCCTTGCTGCATCTGGACCCGGCGCTGGCGCCGCTGCCGCGAGCCGGGCTGGTCCATCGCCTCGACAAGGACACGAGCGGTTGTCTGGTGATTGCGCGAACGCTGCAGGCCCATCGTTTTCTCGTCGAGGCCATGAAGCGACGCGACATCAAGCGCCACTACCAGGCGTTGGTCTGGGGTGACGTGATTGCGGGCGGTACGGTGGATCAGCCGCTGGGGCGGCATCCCGTCGACCGGCGTCGACAGGTCGTGCGGCCGGATGGTCGATTTGCGGTCACGCACTATCGGGTGGCTCAGCGATTAACGGCTTCGACCTTGCTGGACGTGGAGCTCGAGACCGGGCGAACGCATCAGATTCGTGTGCACATGCAGTTCCTTCGTTATCCCATCGTCGGCGATCCATTCTACGGACGGCGCGGTCTGCCCAGCGGCTTGAGTGATGCCCAGCGCGATGTCCTGCAGGCCTTCAAGCGACAAGCGCTGCATGCCCGCGCCATTCGCCTGCCGCATCCCGAAGGCCGGGCCGATGTGGAGGCCCAAACCGCACCGCCGGCTGACCTGACGGCGCTGATCGATGTGCTGTCACCATGACGGGCATCGACCCGATCGAGCCGGCTTGGCCCGTGGCTTCTCCTGTACGTGCCCTGACGACGACCCGCGCCGGCGGGGTCAGTGAGGGGCCCTGGGCCAGTCTGAATCTGGGTACTGCCTGTGGTGATGCGCCGGCAGCGGTCGCGGAGAATCGTCGCCGTCTGACCGAAAGTTTGCCGTCGGCACCGTGCTGGCTACGGCAGGTCCATGGCTGTCGCCTGATTCATGCACGCGACTGGGTCGAGGGCATCGAAGCCGATGCGATCTGGACCGATCAGCCCGAGCAGGTCTGCGCCATCCTGAGCGCCGATTGTCTGCCCGTCCTGATTGCCGATCGCGAGGGAGAGTGGGTCGCGGCCGTGCATGCGGGCTGGCGAGGTCTGGCGGCCGGCATACTTGAACGCGTGGTCGACTCCTTGCCTTCCCGTCCATCAAGCATGGTGGCTTGGATCGGCCCATCGATTGGCTCCCAAGCCTATGAGGTGGATGCCCCTGTCAGAAACGCCATGCTGGCACTGGATTCAGCACTCGCCGGTTGTTTCGAGGCGACGCGAAGCGGTCACTGGGAGGCGGATCTGCAGGCCATGGCCTGGCAGCGACTGTCCGTGAGCGGTGTGGACGACATCGTCGATGCTAAGCTCTGCACGGCGTCGGATGCGGCGCGATTCTATTCCCATCGCCGGGATCAGGGACGCAGCGGTCGTCAGGCCACGCTGATCTGGTTGGAGCCTGGAGTCTGAAGGACGAAACTTGGCATGACTGAACTCTTCCAGCTGGTGTTGCCCGTCCTCGAATTCATGGCGGCGCTGTTCGTCCTGGTGATCGGTATTGCGGTGCTGTTGATCATCGCGCTCTGGCTGATCGATCGGACCCAGACTCGTCATACGATACGCCGCAACTATCCGGTCATCGGTCGTTTTCGCTACTTCTTCGAGCATCTGGGCGAATTCTTCCGGCAGTACTTCTTCGCGCTGGACCGCGAGGAGCTGCCCTTCAATCGCGCCCAGCGCTCCTGGGTCTATCGCGCGGCCAAGAACGTCAATCACACGGCGGCCTTTGGTTCGACCCGCGACCTGCGCCCAGAAGGTACGGTGATGTTTCTCAACTGCGCCTTCCCGCGGCTGGCCGAGGAAGCGATCGCGCCGGCGGAGCTCACCTTC
>JBCDLQ010000604.1:0-1805 GCA_039414335.1 Pseudomonadota bacterium
GAAATCGAAGATGTTCCAGCCCGAACGGAAAAAGCGTGGACCGAAGGCGATCAACTTGATCACGATTTCGATGACGAAGATCAGCAGGATCAGCGCATTGGCCCACGACAGCAGGCCGCCAATCTGGTCGACGACCACGGGCGAGGTTTCCAGGCCCAGAATGCCGGCATTGACGATGATCAGACTGATGATGAACCGAGTGAAGGCCGGGCCTTCGACCCACTGACCCAGCTGCACGCGCCAGCCAGCCGGGCTGCTCGAAGACTGCGGCAGATCAGACATCGGCCGACGCCTTGTCGTCCTTGCCTTCCGACCTGCTCTGCTCCAGACCCACAACCAGTAGTGCATTGACCCGCTTCAGATAGGCGGCCGGATCAGCCAGTTCCCCGCCTTCTGCCAACAGCGCCTGATCGAGAATCAGGGCTGACAGGTCGTCGAATCGTTGACCATCGGGCTCGGACTGGAGCGCCTGCAGCAGCGGATGGGCCGGATTGATTTCCAGATCTGGCGTGAGATCAGGTACGTCCTGACCCGCCTGGCGCATGAGCTTTTGCATTTGGAGACTCATGCCCTGTGCATCGTCCAGCAGGCAGGCCGGTGAATCGATCAGGCGGGATCCGGGCTTGACGTTGTCGACCTGATCGCCGAGTGATTTTTTTAGTCGTCCGGCCAGCGCCAGCGCCTCTTCGCTGTGCCGGACATCGGAATCCTCGGCATTCGGCTGCCCCCGGGTCACGGACTTCAAGGCCTTGCCCTTGTAGTCGGTGAGATGGGCGACCAACCATTCATCGATGCGCTCGGTCAGTAGCAGTACTTCAGTTCCGCTGGCCTTGAAGGCTTCGAGATGCGGGCTCGACTGGGCAACGCGCACGTTGTCGGCCGTCAGGTACCAGATCGTGTCCTGGCCCTCTGGCAGCCGCGAGACATAGTCGTCCAGGCTGACCAGCGGCTGATCCTGGTTTTGGTGAGTGGAGGCGAATCGCAGCAGCGATGCGATCCGCTCGCGCTGTTCCGAATCCTCGATCACGCCTTCCTTTAGAATACTGCCGAAAGCGCCCCAGAAGCGCGTCCAGGGCTCGCCACCTTCCTTCGCCAGCTTCTCGATCAGATCGAGGCTGCGCTTGACCACGGTTGCACGAATCTTGCTGAGCAGGGGGCTGTCCTGCAGCAGCTCGCGCGACACGTTCAACGGTAGATCGGCAGAATCCACCACTCCACACATAAAGCGGAGGTAGCGCGGCAGCAGCTGCTCCGCTGCATCCATGATGAAGACACGCTGGATGTAGAGCTTCAGGCCTTCTCGTTCATCGCGATTGATCAGCAGGTCGAAGGGCGCCTGGCCTGGCAGATACAGGAGCAGGCTGTAGCTCTGGCTTCCCTCCACCTGGTGATGCGCCCAACTGACCGGGTCCGCAACGTCCACACCCAGGCCGCGGTAGAAGCTCTTGTAGTCTTCGTCGTCCAGTTCGCGCTTGGGACGAGCCCACAGCGCTTGCGAATCGTTGACCGTTTCCACGCTGGCGGGCGATTCGCCTTCTGCCGGAACGGCAAGACGGATCGGAAACGCGACGTGATTGGAGTAATGACGGATGACGCGCTCCAGCTCCCAACGCGACAGCAGATCCGCATGCTCTTCTCGCAGGTGCAGCTCGATGCGCGTGCCCTGAGGCTCTCTCTCGATCGATTCCAGGTCGTATTCGCCTTCCCCGCTTGAAGTCCAGCGAACACCTTGGTCGGCCGATTCATCAGCACGTCGGGTCTCGACCGTGACCTTCTGGGCGACAATGAATGCGGCGTAGAATCCA
>JBCDLQ010000605.1:0-1798 GCA_039414335.1 Pseudomonadota bacterium
CGCGAGTCACACCGTGGTCGCGCTGGGCAATCCGGGCCGCCACCGCCAGATCGTTGAAGATACAGTATCCTGAACCGAAATCCCGATAGGCGTGGTGGGTGCCGCCTCCGACGTTGCCACTTGCTGGCGGCGTGGCTGGCCATCGCCTGGCTGCAGCAGCAATCGCCGTGGCTACCCGTTTTGTTGATCATCATCATTGCCGCAGCCGACGTTGGGGCCTATTTCACCGGTCGCTCTGTCGGCGGCCCAAAGCTGGCACCGCGCATCAGCCCCGGTAAGACCTGGTCTGGTGTTGCAGGCGGCATCGTCGCGGCCTTCATCATCACGACCATCGCCGTACTGGTCCTGCCCGACTCCCCCTTCTCGCCCTGGCTGGCCGGAACGATCGCACTTGGTCTGGCGGCAATTTCTGTTGGCGGTGATCTGTTCTTCAGCCTGCTGAAGCGTCAGCGGGGCATCAAGGACAGTTCGCACCTCCTGCCTGGGCACGGAGGCATCCTGGATCGAATCGACAGCCTGGGCGCGGCCCTGCCCTTCTTCGCGCTGGCCGTTGCCCATCTGGCGATCTGATCCGATGGGTCATCGCTGCCCGAAAGCGGGGCTCAGCGCGAGTCGATACAATAGCGCCCTGGCCTTGCATGGCGACTTACCCGCCCAGAGCATTGGGCTGAAGCACAACGGTTTTTGAATCAGGACAAGCACAGCGCTAGATGGAAATCATTGGTCCGATTTTCTGGTTGATCGTCGCCCTCGGGCTGTTGGTCACCTTTCACGAATACGGTCACTACTGGGTAGCCCGTCGCTGTGGCGTGCGCGTGCTGCGGTTTTCCGTCGGATTCGGCAACGCCCTGTGGTCCAGAACGGCCAAGGACGGCGTCGAATTCCGGCTGGCAGCCATCCCCCTGGGTGGCTACGTCAAGATGCTCGACGAGCGCGAAGGGCCGGTCGCGCCACACGAGCAGGATGAGTCCTTCAATCGCAAGCCGGTGGGTCAGCGTATCGCCATCGTCGCGGCCGGGCCGATCTTCAACCTGATCTTTGCCGTCGCCGCCTTCTGGCTAATGTTCGTCGTCGGTATCCCCGAGACCCGCCCCGTGCTGGCCGCGCCAAAAGGCATCGCCGCCGAAGCAGGCCTGCGGGAAGATGACTTGATCCTCGAAGTAGACGGCCAGCGGGTGGAAACCTGGACCCATACGCTGCTGCGCCTCATTCCTCCAGCACTGGATCGCCGCGCCGTGGAGGTGAGGGTCGAATCCATGAGCGGCAGCCAGCGAACCCTGACTTTGCCGCTGGACACGCTCGGCGACGACTTCGATGAAGAAGACACGCTGAATTCTCTGGGTCTCAGTCCCTGGCGGGTAGATTTTCCCTCGGTCATCGGTGAGGTGAATGAAGGCTCTGCGGCAGCGGCGGCCGGACTGCGGGTAGGCGATCGCATCGTCTCCATCAATGAGCAGCCGGTGACAAGCTGGCGCGCCATCGGCGACGCGGTCTTCCAGCTCGGAGTCACCGAGGACGGCAGCGCGGCCACCCTGAACCTGCAAATCGAGTACGCGGGCCGTGAGCGCACCGTTGAGGTCCTGCCAAACGTCGTCGAAGGGCGACCGCAGCTGGGCATCGCAGCGCCGCCCCCGGATGATGCCCTGAGGGAGCGATTCGAGCGCAGTTTCACCGTGCTGCAGCTGGGCCCGATCGAGGCCATCGGCGAATCCTTTGCTGAGATGGGGCGCCTGACCAGCGCCACGCTTGGCATTATCGGAAGGATGATCACAGGCCAAGCCTCCCTGAGCAACCTGTC
>JBCDLQ010000606.1:0-1789 GCA_039414335.1 Pseudomonadota bacterium
CCGGCGTATCAGATGAGCGACTAATAGACAGACAAAGAGTAGTATGCCGTTGACGAAGTAGAGAACCGTCTTGGCGCTGTCTGGCCGGATGTCCCACCCCATCAGAGTGCGCAAGTCGGTGATCCCATTAACGCCGCCCGTGAACCCCTGCTGACCGATGATCAGGATCGTCAGAATGGCAGCGATCGCCTGGGTGATGATGGCGAAGTAGACCCCGCCCACGCGGCGTTTGAACATCGCCACGCCAATGATGAATGCAAAGGCGGCAGGCACCAGGATGATTGCAAAGAGCGTGAAGATGAAGCTGTTGAATGGTTCCCACCACCACGGCAGCGCGGTGATCTGGTTCCAGTCCATGAAATCGGGAATGCCCGGCGTCGACTGAATGGCGGTTGCTTCAGGCGTGGATGCCTCGAGCTTGAGGAACATGGCCATGCAGTAGCCGCCCAGGCCAAAGAACACGCCCTGGCCGAGTGACAGGATGCCGCCGACGCCCCAGCACAGCACCAGTCCGATGGCGACAAACGCGTAGGTCAGGTACTTGCCGAACAGGTTGAGCCGGAAGGCGTCGAGCATCAGCGGCAAGACCGCGAAGACGACTATCGCCAGAACGATGAAACCGGTGATCTCCGCAGGCGTGAACAGGCGTGTTGAGCGTGTCATCTGCAGCGCCTCACTTGCGAACTTTGATTGTGAATAGCCCCTGCGGCCGGATCATCAGAATGGCGACGACCGTGAGGAGCGTGAGGACCTTGGCCATCGATCCCGAGAGGAAGAATTCGAGGATCGATTGGGCCTGACTGATGGTGAAGGCTGAGGCGATGGTACCAAGCAAGCTGCCGGCGCCGCCAAACACGACGACGAGGAAGGTATCGACGATGTAGAGCTGCCCGGCCGTCGGCCCGGTGGACCCGATCATGGTGAAAGCCGATCCGGCGATGCCGGCGATACCGCAGCCGATGCCGAAAGTGAGCCGGTCGGTCATCTCCGTGTTGATGCCGACGGCACTCGCCATTGTCCTGTTCTGAACAACGGCGCGCACCCGCTTACCCCAACCCGATTTGTACATCATCAGCGCAACCGCACCGGCGATGATGATCGTCAGCGTCATAACGAAGATGCCGTTGATCGGGACCTCGATCAGATCAGTGAGTTGCAGCGATCCCAGCATCCAATCGGGAACGCTGACACCGACCTCTCGCGCACCGAAAACGGAACGGTAGGTCTGCTGCAGGATGAGGCTGAGACCCCAGGTCGCGAGAAGAGTGTCGAGGGGTCGTTTATAGAGATGCCTGATCAGGCCCCATTCGACGAGCATACCCAAGGCGCCTGCCGCTAGGAAAGCCAGCGCAATCGCGACAAAGAAGTAGATGCTGTAGAGCGAAGGCAGGAAGGTCTCGAAGAAATTGGCGCAGAGATAGGTGACGTACGCACCCAGGATCAGGAACTCGCCATGCGCCATATTGATCACGCCCATCTGGCCGAAAATGATGGCCAGGCCGAGCGCCATCAGGACGAAGACGGAGAACAGGATCAGTCCGGCAAATCCCTGCATGGCAAAGATCGCACCGAGCTCGCCCATCGAATAGCCGTCAAACATGGCATCAACTTTCCAGCGGCGCTGCTAGCAAGACCGCAGCGCGATTGAAGAACGGGGTCGGGTTCTCAGGAGGGGGCGGCAGCTCCGGTAAACACGGGGGTGTGCGAACCACCGGAGCTGCCGGTCGGCTTATTGGTAGCCTTCAGGAAATGGATCCGGCTCGACCAATTCAGCCGTCTCGAACACCAC
>JBCDLQ010000607.1:0-1757 GCA_039414335.1 Pseudomonadota bacterium
CCGCCGCCAGGGCTTCGGCCACTTCGACGCCGGAGGGCTCGGGCCAGATCTTGAGTTCACCATCGCCAGCCGGTGCCAGGGCGCCCTGCCCTTGCGAACTCAGGCCGTAGGCGGCTATCCGCCCAATCTTGATGATGTCACCGCTGACGCGCGTACCGTCGGCCAGAAAGAACTCGCCCGGGCCCCGGCTGACTTTGCCGGCATGATCGAGCACTCCCGAAGCCGCAGAGAACAGCGCCGCCACATCGTCCGTACGGGGCGCCTGCTCCCCGTGTGTGGGTTCGTAGGCCTCGTCCAGGGTGAAATCAGCCTGCAGGAAGGTCGAGGCCAGCAGATCCGTATTGTCCATGGCCGTTTCAACGGCACGCTCTGATTCGAACACGAGGTTGTCGAGCCGATCGCCTTGTCCTCGAAGGTCGATGACGCTGGCCTCGAGATCGCGAATTTCGCCCTGCAGCTCGCGCTTCTCCGCGTCAATCCGGCTGCGAAGTTCGCTGAGACGACGCTCCAGGTCCGCCTTCTGGCCCTGCAAGAACGCAAACTCGCGTTGATAGGCCTGTTCGAGCGACGGCGTCTGCGTTTGCGGCGCAGGTGATGCCGGTTCCGCAGCCACGACATCGGTCGCTGCAGCGTCGCTGGCCGTGGGAGCGGTCTCGACATCAGCATCCTGAGCGAGTCCCCAGCTGGACAGCAGCAAGGCCATCAGAAGCGCCATCGTGCTAAAACGGAAGTTCAACAGCTTTGTCATGACTGCGGCTCCAGAGCAATGCTGCCATTGGGCAATTCGAAGAAGCCCGTGCGAATCTGCTTCTGGAGGGAATCGAACAGGTTGGCGACCTGATTGCGCGAGACGGCTTCTTCGACTTCCACGAAGCGCCAGTCAGCGCCCTGGCGAACCACCTGGCCCATCCGCCCATCGCGAGTCTGGAAATACATCGCCACACTGCCCAACTTGGCCACGTCGGCCAGCACTCGGCCGCCGTCCAGCGGAATGACCTGGCTGTAGAGGCCGTTCTCACGGGTCAGGCGCAGCTCGTCTTCGTAGAAACTCCACAAGCGGTTGATGATGCGAGGCGGTGCCTGGCTACCGCTCTCCAGCTGCGAGCGAATTTCATTCAGGGCATCCAGACGTTCACCAACCTTGAAGGGCAATCCGCCCTCGATCGAGGCCTGAAGATCGGCAATGACGGACTGGGCTACGGGAATCAGAGCTTCACCCGCCAAACCCGCATCAGCGGCGCGCTGGCGGTTATCGGCCAGGTCCTGGTCGAGTTGACGAATGCGAAGATCTTCGCGACGAGCCGTGGCTTCAAGATCACCTTTCTGAGCCGCCAGCGCGTTCATTTCAGCACGGTGCTGATCATTCAGGCTATTGAGCTCGGTGTTCAGAGACTCGACTTCACCGCGAAGGCGGACCAGCTCTTCGGCCAGGTTGTCCAGTGACTCCTGTGCCGACAACGGCGCTGCCAGCGTCAGCCCTACGAACAGGGCGCCGACGCCACCCAAATACCTCAACATGCGACCTCCAGAAAATATGCGCGCGATGGTAATTCCGCGCATTGTGGAGACCGAAAATGTCAGTCTGGTGTCTGAAATATTTCAGACCGATGACGTCTCTGTAGCAATCAGGATCAGGAAACGTTGGCGACCGATCGGCGAAGACGAGAAGCTGGGAAAATGCAGGAGAACGTGGAGCCCTGATCGGGCGTGGATTCGACCTGCAATCTACCGCCATGGCGCTGCAGAACATGCTTGAC
>JBCDLQ010000608.1:0-1745 GCA_039414335.1 Pseudomonadota bacterium
CGACCAACTCACGACTTTGACTTGATCATTCTTCACCATCAACAGCGGCGTGTCTGGATAGGCGGACTGCTGACCATTGGGCGCCCTCTGCGTGCCGTGCCAAGGAACGAACTCCCAACCATCGGCTTCGATCGTGTAAATAATGATCTGTTCGCCGTCCGCAATGACTGTATCTCGGGCCGGCGTGGCAATTGACTGGAAACCGCCTTGCTTCATGACAGCCACTTGACTGGTCGCCGAGCTGGCACCGTCCTTGCCTTGCGAAATCTCGGTCAGAATCCACAGCATGCAGTTGATGGTTCTCATGATTGTTCTCCCTGGTTAGATGTTGCTCAACGGGCGACGGACCCGACAAAAGCGAATGTGCATGAATACATCGCGTTGCCCTTCAATGAATTGATCGTTCTCGACCGGACGGGACTGGGCAGTTCTCCAGACCGCGATCGAACTCAATTGATTGTGCGTACCAGGGTTCGGCGTAACCCATGTCTGCCAGGCGTTCGATGGACCGCGAAGCGTTCGCGGTTTGGTGTAACCGACCTTGGGCCACGGCTTGGATGGCCAATGCATCCGGATACTGCCTCACTCTGGAACTCACTAAGTTCAGTGCAGACCGCCATGCGGTTCGAGCACGTCGGGACTCACAGGACCTGGCTGCAAGATCGCCCTCAAGTATCCAGACACGAGCGCGCAGCCGATCCAGATAGCGATTGTTGGGTGAGGAATCGCTGAGTTGGGCCAAGCGCTGGCGCAACAGGTGAATCTCATCAGATGGAATACTCGACGCTTGAGATCGCGCCTTGACCAGCAAGCGAAGGTAATGAGCCCGGCTCCGCAAACGAATCGCCCAATCCAACTCGGGCTCAGGAATGGCGAGCAGCTGTTCCGCCAGGACTTCGGCCTCATCAAGCCAGCGAAAGGCCTCAGCATACCGATCGACAAACACCGCGTAGCGAACCCGATCCAGACGAGCACGCGCAGCATCTTCCACCCACTGTAGGTTGGCAGGGTCCGATTGGCGACGTTGGTCAGCCAGCAATACGGAACGCTCAATCAGTTCCGCAACGCCGTCGGTCTGACCTAGTGACAGTCGCAGCCTCGCCAGTGCCAGCGAGGCGTAGCCCACCGAGCGCTGCAGCTGTCGGTGACTCGGCTGCTCAGAGGCCAGCCGCGAAGACAGCATCAGGCGCTGCTCCTGGTGCAGGGCAGCCTGATGCAACTCACCTAGGGCCGCCTCCGTATCGGCCAACCAAGCCAAGGTATCGGCCAACTCGTTCTGCCACAACAGCTGTTGCGGCTCCGCATTGACCAGTTGCCGTTTGATCTCCAGTGATCGCTGAAATCGGAGCCGCGCAGACTCAAGCTCGCCGAGCTGTTGATCCAGCGTCCCCAGGTTATTGAATGCATAGGACAACTCCAACATCCAGTCCAGACGATTCGAGTCTCGTTGAACCAGAGTTTCAGAAACGTCCAGATACCGTCTGAAGGGTTCTCTTGCAGCCTCGAACTGACCGTCTCGATGAGCGGCGAAGCCCATCCAAAAATAGCTCTGTCCAAGATCGAACAATCGCTGATCTAGCCTCGGATCCCGTTCATACAGCGAACGGGTCAGTTCCATGGATCGGCGAAACGCGTCCTGCCCCTCGGTAAATCGCCCCTGAGAGATGCGAATCTCACCGATCTGTCGTAGCGACAAGGCCATTTGAGCCAAGGAGTCATTAGTTTGGTCAGCGGGGTCCAACGAG
>JBCDLQ010000609.1:0-1737 GCA_039414335.1 Pseudomonadota bacterium
CAGGCCGCCGATCGCGACGATTTGAGCACCAATGGTCAGCGTCGCGATGGACGCGAACAGCAGCATGAACACGAACAGGGCATTGCCTACTCGAAGTGCGATTGTCTTTCGGGACTTCATGATCGAATGATTCCTCTGGAGGTAATTCAGTCTCTGGCGAAATACTGGGCCACCTTATTGGTGATGCGCCAGCTGCCGTCCGCATGGATCAGATTGAGATAGTCGATGTAGCCATGTTCTTCGTTCTCGCCCCAGGTGAATTCGACGGTGGCATTGGCTGCATGACCGGTGCGCAGCATGTTGGTGATTTCAATGACTGCATCCCAATCGCTTCCCGAGTCGACCAGTTCGGCGAACTCCGCGCGAGAGTAAAACAGGTATTCGCCTTCGGGGTTGTAGTACTGAATCTCCGCATTGTCTGCGAAGGCTTCTTCGATATGAGCGCCCGAACCCGTTTTGACGGCCGTGATGTAGGCGGAAACCGCATCGCTGGGTTCCTCGAAGCTCTCGGCCGCAGCCATGACGGGAAATGCGAATAGGGAGGCAAGCAGAACGGTCTGCAGTGTTTTCATTATGAGTTCCTCTTCAGTCTGGTGCCGGGCCTGGTCCGGCGAATTTCCGCTCGAATGCAGCGTCAAGCCTCCTCGATGGTGCCAGATTCCCGATGGCGCTGCAGTGCGCGACGGCATGGTGGGAAGATCGATGAATGGCAGCGTTTCCATGCCGACTCCGAATGATGGGGTAGAAGAAGATGGAGCCTGTGCCATGATTTCGATGTGGTTCGACTGGAAGGATCGCGGTCTGTTGGCCGCAATGCTGATGGCCCTCGTCATGATGTTGATGCTGTGGCCCGTATCCGCGGCAGCCTCAATCGATCTCGACGAGATGAGCTGCGGTGAGTTTCTGCACCTGAAGCGCGCGATGCTCGAGAACGATGAAGCCATGACAGTCCGGCTGACCGACACTTGGATCTATGGCTTTGCAGTGGCCGAGCGGCAATCGACCTCTATGCACCCCGACGAGTTCTACTACTTCACGTCCGATATCACCAATCGCTGCGCCGGTTCTCCCGGCCATCTCTTGCTGGACGTGATCAGGGAGACGACTTTTCGTTCAGCTGACTCAAAGGATTGGAGGACTAGCGGAGGCTGATCTGGTCGGCGTCGATCACGCCGACCTGAGTCTGAAAATAATAGCTTCCGCTAGGTTGCCCGTCAGGATTCATGAACAGAATGCGCATTCTCCTCGCCGTTCCTCGGATCAGAATGTCTTCTCCGATGAGTACTTCCGCTGGATCTCCCCCCAATTGTTCCGAGAGCTGCTCGACTGCGACAGGAGCTACTGCAGTATTGAGGCTGCGCTGGTCGCGGTAGTCCAGCTCCGAATTCAGATAGAGGACGTCTCCACGCTTGCCAGTCGCCTGAACCGTAATCGCAAAGGTCCCCCGGATGCCCGAGGGCGCCGCTTCCGCTGCTGAGAAGATGGCTTCCTGGGGCGTAATCCAGCCGCTTTCGGGACTGAACATCGCTGATCGTTCGGTGCTCGCGCAGCCCGTGAGCAGGGCGATGAGCAGGAGGGTGGCAACAGCTCTGGAATTCATGACGCTCGATGTGGTTGCTTGGGGCGCCATATGATAACTATTTATCGGCCATTGGATATGAGCTTTGGGTCGGTTTTTCGGCCGATCTGTCAGTTCAGATGTTCAAGTAGCCGATCAGCGAGAAGGTTTGCCGCAGC
>JBCDLQ010000610.1:0-1737 GCA_039414335.1 Pseudomonadota bacterium
GCCGAACTTTTCTTCGACAGCCGCGGGGTCGTAGCGTTTGTCCTGCATGCTGTCTTCGAGCACCACCTGATCACCCACCAGCTGGGCCAGATCCTTGTCACCAGAAGAAATCAGCACCTGCATGCCCGCCGCTTCGGCCTGGCGAGACAGGGTGGCAATCACATCGTCAGCTTCCACGCCTTCGACCTCGATGCGCTCGATGCCCATGGCATCAATCAGATCCTTCAGGGGCGCGAGCTGAGCACGCAACTCTGACGGCATGGAGGGCCGATTGGCCTTGTAGTCCGGGTACATCTCATGACGGAAGGTCTTGCCGGGCGCATCGAAGATCACGGCGATGCGGTCCGGGTTCCTGGCCTGGATCAGTCGCCGCAGCATGTTCGCGACACCAAAAATGGCCCCCGTCGGTTGGCCGGCGGCGTTGCTAAGATTCGGCAGGGCATGGAAGGCGCGGTAGACGTAGGACGAGCCATCCACCAGGCACAGCGTTTCGGATTGAGACATGAGAATTCAGTCAACGGCAAGCGATCGGCCTGCCATGATAGCGAATGTGCGCCTGATCAACGGCAACGCGCAGCAGCTCTGCTAGACTGGAAGTTCGTTCGCAGTAGGCGCGGAGACTGTCATGAAACGGATCACCTTGTTGTTCGCTCTCTTGGGCACGCTGATCGCCCTGCCCACCCTCGCCCTGGCCCAGGCCGAGGCGCCGCCGCCACCGCCAATCCCCGAACCGGAGCCGCTGCCACCGAAGGTGCAGGATCCAGACGAGCAGATCGAGCCCCAGGTCGTCATTCGACAGGAAGACGGCCAGACGATCGAAGAATATTCATCGAACGGGGTCGTCTACATGATCCGTGTCGTGCCCGACGTCGGTCCGGCCTATTTCCTGATTGACACGACCGGCGACGGCAACTTCGATTCGCGCTTCCAGCACGATCAGATCAATCCGGTTTACCCGGCAAGCTGGAAACTGGTGGAGTGGTGAGATGGGCAAGCTGATCCGATGATCGGATCAACACTGCTGCTCACTGCGAAGCCAGCGCCCTGGCCAGCTCGAGAAAGGATTCCAGGCTCAATGTCTCTGGCCGGGCGGAAGAATTGACGCCGGCAGCCTCGATCGACTCTGGAGGCAGCAGCTTCTTGAGGCTGTTGCGAAGCGTCTTTCGTTTTTGATTGAAGGCGGTCCGCACCAGCCGATCCAGTGATGGCTCCAGCGCTTTCAGACTGCCATCAATTGCCTTCGGCTGCATCCGGATGATGGCCGAATCCACCTTGGGCGGCGGATCGAAGGCGTCGGGGCCGACATCGAACAGCCAAGCCATCTCGCAGCGAAACTGGGCCATCACCGACAGTCTTCCGTATTGCCGCCCCCCCGGTTCGGCGACCAGCCGGCTGACCACTTCTTTCTGCAGCATGAACACCATGTCGTCGATGACATCGGCATGCTCGAAGAGATGAAACAGCAGCGGCGTGGACACGTTGTAGGGGAGATTGCCAACCACGCGAAGTGGCGCCTCAGGGGAGGCCAGTGCGCCGAAATCGAACCGCAGCGCATCGGCCTGGTGGATGATCAGACCTTCTGGCTCGCCCAGTCGCTGCGCCAGCGTCGTTGCCAGATCACGATCCAGCTCCACGACCTGAAGAACACCGACAGCTTCCAGCAGCGGGCGGGTCAGCACGCCCTCGCCCGGACCGATTTCGACCAGTCGCTGGCCGGGCTGCGGCGAGATCGCCGCC
>JBCDLQ010000611.1:0-1715 GCA_039414335.1 Pseudomonadota bacterium
CAAAAACGTCAGGATGCGCTGCGCCAGGCCATGGCCTTGATCGAAGCCGAGGTCACGGCCTTCGAGCGCTGGATCCACCTGCACGAATCCAGCGCCACTCTCAAACAGCTGCGCCACAGGGCACAATCCGAGCGCGACAAGCTGCTCGAACAGGCGCGGGCACAGATCGAAGCCGGCAAGGACCCTGAAGACGTGCTGCAGCGCTTCGGCCATCGTCTGGTCAATCGCCTGCTCCACGGACCCAGCATTCGCATGCGCCAGGCGGCTGAGCAATCCGATGAAGAACTGCTGGCTGCCGCTCGCTTTTTCTTTCAGGACGAAGATTCATGAACACCGGCATCCAGGACCGCCTGGTCCAGGCGCGCGAGCGCTTCGAAGAGGTCGAGCGCCTGCTGTCAGAAGCGGAGGTGATTGCCGATCAGCCGCGCTTTCAGTCCCTGTCGCGTGAATATGGTGATCTTGAACCCATCATCGACGTACTGCGTCAGCTCGAAGCCAGTCAGCAACAGGCCGAGGACGCCATGGAAATGGCCGATGAGGACGATAAGGAGCTCGCGGAACTGGCAACCGAAGAGCTGCGTCAGGCCCGAGCAGCCCAAGAGCGTCTGGAGGCTCGCTTACAGACCCTGCTGCTGCCGAAGGATCCGAACGACGAGCGCAACATCTTTCTCGAAGTCCGTGCCGGCACCGGTGGACAGGAAGCCGCGATCTTTGCCGGCGACCTGTTCCGGATGTACACCCGTTTCGCCGAGCGCCAAGGCTGGCGCGTCGAGATCCTGTCGGCGCAGGACAGCGAGTCTGGCGGCTATCGGGAAGTGATTGCTCGTATCATCGGTAACGGGGCCTATTCGCGGCTCAAGTTCGAATCCGGCGCTCACCGCGTCCAGCGCGTTCCCACGACCGAATCACAGGGCCGGATCCACACTTCGGCCTGCACCGTGGCGATCCTGCCCGAGGTTGATGGTATCGATGAAGTAGACGTCAACACCAACGATCTGCGCATCGACACCTACCGATCCTCCGGCGCCGGTGGACAGCACGTCAACACCACCGACTCGGCAATCCGAATTACCCACTTGCCCACGGGCATCGTGGTCGAATGTCAGGACGAGCGCTCACAGCACAAGAACAAGGCGCGAGCCATGAGCCTGCTGAGCGCTCGACTGCTCGAAGCAGAGCAGGAGAAACAGCGCAGCGAGCAAGCTGCCGATCGCAAACTGCAGGTCGGCTCCGGCGACCGCTCGGAACGTATCCGCACCTACAACTTCCCCCAGGGCCGCGTGACCGACCACCGCATTGGCCTGACGCTCTATGAGCTGGACAAGATCATGGACGGCGACCTCGAGTCCGTACTGCAGCCACTCAGCGAGGCCCATCAAGCCGATCTGCTGGCGGAGCTCGGCGGATGACGCAACACACGCTGGATATTCAAACTCGGGGACGCGGCTTTCATCGAATTGATGCAGCGATCAATGACGGTCTTCGTCTCGCAGGACCGCAATCGGGTATCTGCCATCTCTTCATTCAGCACACGTCGGCGTCGCTGATCATTACGGAAAATGCGGACCCGGATGTCCACCGAGATCTGGAGGTCTGGATGTCTTCAGCGGTAATCGATGGCGACCCACGATTTGCCCACGATGCGGAAGGTCCTGACGATATGTCGGCCCATATCCGCTCTGCGCTGACCCAGACCTCAGTCACCGTTCCCGTGC
>JBCDLQ010000612.1:0-1708 GCA_039414335.1 Pseudomonadota bacterium
ACACGGATCGATTCGACCTCGTCATCGAACAATTCCAGTCGGTAAGGCTGGGGTCGGCCCATCGGCCAGAGGTCGAGGACCGAGCCTCTGACGGCAAACTGACCGGGTTGCCAGACCTGGTCTGAGAGCAGGTAGCCGGCATCGCTCAGGCGGTTTCTGAACTGGCTCGGATCCAGCGTTTCACCGACGGCCAGATTGAGGCTTTGTCCCTGGATCCAGGCCGGCGGCGCCAGCCGCTGGATCAGGGCCGAAACCGGAGCGATCACAATGCCTTCGCTCATGCCCGGCAGGCGAGAAAGCAGGTCGAGTCGGCGCGAGATCAGATCCGGATGCGGCGAGTAGAGATCATAGGGCAGGATTTCCCAATCCGGGAACAGCTCGGCGCGCGGGGCGTCGAGTTGCTGCAGGTCGTCGCGCAGCTGGCGTGCGAAATAGCCATCCGGTGCGGCGACCAGCAGCGGACCGCCCTGACGTCGGGCCAGCGTTGCCAGGGCCAGCGCCAATCCCAGTCCCGACAGTTCCGGCCAATCGATGCACTGGCCGTCGACAAGGCGCGGTGGGTTCAGTATTGAAAAGGAATCGGCCATGGCGGGTGAATCTGTCTGCAAGGGCTGGAATTGGGGGGCGCGTATTGTAGCAATGCACTGGAGCCGAAGCGTCGTGGTTCACTGACGCCGTTAAGCACTGGATCAGTTCAATTCACGCGCCCCACGAACCAGCGCGACTGAGGCACGCTGGTGCTCAATCGTTGTTCGCAGCCAGCCGCGTTCTGCGTAGCGTCGGGCGCTGGTCGATACGGTGCCGCCGATGGGCTGAATTCGAACGCCAGCGTCCTTGGCGCGGACGATAAAGTCCAGGTCCTCGCCTCGTGCGAGGTCTTCTCTGAACCCTCCGAGCCGTTCGAAGACCGCCTTGCGAATCAACAGGCCCTGATCGCCATAAGGCAGATGCAAGCAGCGCGATCGCAGGTTGGCCCCGATGGCATTCAGGTGCACCAAGGTGGGGCCATCGACGTCGAAGCGGAGCCGGCAATAGCCCAGCGTTTCCGAGTTGCTCCATTGGGTCATGAAGGGTGCAATGGACCGAATGGCCGTTGCGTCAGGAAGACTGTCGGCGTGCTGGAACCAGAGCCACTCACCCAGAGCCCTGGTGGCCGCCTGATTCAGCTGGCGGCCTCGACCCCAGGAACCGGAGACCGACTCCCAGCCTGGGGCATCAAAGCGCTGATCATGTTCCCCGATCGCGAGCAGACGCTGCCAGGTGTCCGGCAGCGCCGTTTCGTTCCGGATCAGACGCGGTAGTGCTGCTTCCGCCGGGCCGATCGGAATGATCAGGCTGAGCGGGCGGGCAGCGGTCATGGTGCTCAGGCGATCTCGGCCATGCCTTGGCTGATTTCGGCTTCCGTGGCGGCTCGCACGCTCTTGATGGCAACGTCGAAGTTCAGGACTTCACCGGCCAGCATGTGGTTGCCGTCGACGGTGACCACGTCATCACCGACTGCCTTGACCGTGACCATCATCGGACCCGCATTGGATTCTGCTCGGAAGCTCATGCCCGGCTCGATCTTATCGACGCCGGCGAAGGCATCAAGCGGAACGTCCTGAACCAGCTGCTCCTGGTATTCGCCATAGCCCTCGGCAGGCTGCACCACGACGGTCAGTTCGGCGCCCGCTTCCTTGCCCTCGAGTTCCTTCTCAAGACCGGGAAT
>JBCDLQ010000613.1:0-1686 GCA_039414335.1 Pseudomonadota bacterium
CGGCGGGGCGATGATTCCAAGATAACCCAGCGAGATCATGGCCGAGGCGACCAATAGGGTCTTGTTTCCCTGTGTTGCCCCGCTGAATCCAGCGCCCCAGATGCCGAGCACCATCAAGGTGTGAAACAGCGCCGTCATCCAGAGCGAGCTTTCAACCCGCCCGCCAAAGATCAGTTCCAGCACCTCTGACCCGATCCAGGCCAGGGCGGCCAGAATCAAGCAAATTGAAAGCCATTTACGCATGACTCGCCGACCTCGTTCCGGCGATCAATTTCGAACAGAGTCCCGATCCTAGCATTCTCCTGAGCGATCAATCGAAACTCAAAGAACCGTCGCTGGCATCGACCTGGATCGAGTCTCCCGGCCCGAAGTTGCCGGCCAGAATCCGCTGCGCCAGCGCATTTTCCAGCTTCTGCTGAATCGCGCGCTTGAGCGGGCGGGCGCCGTAGACCGGATCGAAACCGGCCTCGCCCAGCAAATCGAGTGCTGCGTCGGTGAGTTCCAGCATGATGTCGCGATCAGCCAGGCGCTTGGCCAGGGACTGGATCTGGATGGCGGCAATTTCGCGAATCTGCGCCTTGTTCAGCGGGTGGAAGACCACGATGTCGTCGACGCGGTTGATGAACTCGGGCCGGAAATGCTGGCCAACGACCTCCATCACCGCATCCTTGATCGCGTTGTAGTCGCTTTCCTTCTCGACGTTCATCCGCTGGATTCGGTCTGAACCCAGGTTCGAGGTCATCACCACCACCGTGTTGCGGAAATCCACGGTGCGGCCGTGACCGTCGGTCAGGCGACCGTCATCGAGCACCTGCAAGAGGATGTTGAACACGTCCGGGTTCGCCTTCTCCACCTCGTCAAGGAGGATCACGGAGTAAGGGCGACGGCGAACGGCCTCGGTCAGGTATCCGCCTTCTTCATAGCCCACATAGCCGGGCGGTGCGCCGATCAGGCGCGAGACTGCGTGCTTTTCCATGAACTCGGACATGTCGATGCGCACCATCGCCTCTTCCGTATCGAAGAGGAAGCTGGCCAGTGACTTGCACAGTTCGGTCTTGCCCACGCCCGTGGGTCCCAGGAACAGAAAGGACCCGTTGGGTCGATTCGGATCTGCCAGGCCCGCCCGCGAACGGCGGATAGCATCAGAGACGGCCTTGACCGCTTCGTCCTGGCCGATCACGCGATCGTGCAGCGCCTCTTCCATGCGCAGCAATTTATCTCGTTCGCCTTCGAGCATCTTCGAGACCGGAATGCCGGTCCAGCGACTGACCACTTCGGCAATTTCTTCCTCCGTGACCTTGTTCCGCAGCAGCTGGAAGGACGCAGTGCGTTCGTCGGACTCGGCCTCGCTCAGGCGCTTTTCAAGATCAGGGATTCGGCCGTGCTGAATCTCGGCCATGCGCGAAAGATCCTGCGCCCGATGGGCGTTCTCCAGCTCCGCACGGGCTCGCTCCAGCTCTTCCTTGATGTGCGTCGCGTCCTGCACGGAAGCCTTTTCACTTTTCCAGACCTCGTCCAGGTCGGCGAACTCGCGTTCGAGATCCTCGATCTCGGCTTCCAGATTGGCCAGGCGCTTCTTCGAGGCCTCGTCCGTTTCCTTATTCAGCGCCTCACGCTGGATCTTGAGCTGGATCAGGCGACGCTCAAGACGGTCCATGGCCTCCGGCTTGGAGTCGATTTCCATGC
>JBCDLQ010000614.1:0-1682 GCA_039414335.1 Pseudomonadota bacterium
GATATAGCTGTCGAAGACCGCGTAGCCATGGCCACCCAGACTGATTGCATCACCCTGGCAGTTGTGAACCACCAGACTGACAAAGCGCGAGTTGTTGGCTTGAGGCAGCAAGGGCGAACCGCCGCCGGGAGGATAGCCATTCCCTCGAGCGTCGAAACAGCTTCGCCCTCCCCCATCGATTTCCATTCGTGGCGGCTGTGAGGTGCCGTCGATGATGACGCGCTCGGTAATCTGATTGAGCGAAGAGGTCAGCGTGATCTTGGGAATCAGAAAATTGATCGTGTCCAGCTGGGAGCCACCGTTACCGTTGAAATTGGCGACCTGGATTGCCGCCTTGAGCGTGCATTGATTCTGGTTTCCCGGTGCCGGATCGACATCGCAGAAAAAGGGGCTACTGTTGCCCTCACTGCTGTTGTTGACCGTGCCGTAGCTGGCCTGGGCATCGGCGTCATCAATCGTCACGGTGAAGGTGGCTGCATGGGCAGGCGAGACGGCAATCAGCAGCAGCAAGCCGCAGAGCCGGTGGAAAGGTGTTGAAGTCGGCATGTCCTCAAATCTCCGCTGTTTATTTCCCCTTTTTCATGAGCAAACGCCACTGATGGGAAAAAACGCACACACTTTGGCTTTTTCAAAGCAGCGCCGATGCGGACCGTGCCGATACCTTGCTGCGCTACACTCGCAAAACGCCACAAGCCGGCATTCCAGCCCACCTGTACATCCCTGCGGAAAATCACCATGAATAGAGCCATCGTTCTGCACACCTACTGGCGTTCATCGGCCAGCTACCGCGTCCGCATGGCGCTGAATCTGAAGGGACTGGCCTACGAATCTCGCTTCGTGCATCTGGTCCGCGACGGCGGCCAGCAACACGCCGAGGCCTACCGGGCACTCAACCCCCAGGGCCTGGTCCCGACGCTGGATATCGATGGGCAGATGATCACCCAGTCGATCGCAATGCTGGAGTACCTGGAAGAACGCAACCCCGATCCGGCCCTGCTGCCCCCTGATGCGGGCGACCGAGCACGGGTTCGCGCCATCGCCCAGGCCATCGCCTGCG
This sequence comes from Pseudomonadota bacterium, assembly GCA_039414335.1. Taxonomy (GTDB): domain Bacteria; phylum Pseudomonadota; class Gammaproteobacteria; order Xanthomonadales; family Wenzhouxiangellaceae; genus Wenzhouxiangella. The sequence goes on from JBCDLQ010000614.1 coordinate 1,058, forward strand.
ATATCCATCCCTTGAACAATCTCCGAATCCTCCAATATCTAGTGAAGGATCTGGGTGTCGAAGACGAGCAGAAAATGGCCTGGTATCGGCACTGGACCGAAACGGGCCTGAGCCAGGTCGAAGTGATGCTCGATGACGGCCAGTCAGGCCGGTACTGCCATGGCGACACGCCGACGATCGCCGATTGCTGCTTGTTGCCGCAGGTCTATAATGCGCGCAGGTTCGACTGTTCGCTGGACGCGGTTCCGCGCATTGTTTCGATCTGCGAGGCCCTCAGCACCCTTCCGGCCGTGGCCGCGGCCGCTCCGGAAGCGCAGGACGATGCCGAATGACCTTCCGGCCCTCTGATGACATCAACACTGACCACACCATGAAACCAAGCCGACTGATCCTGACGCTGTCTCTGATGGCTTTTCTGACAGCCTGTGCGACCACGCCGCCGCCCGACCCGACCTTGCTCAACAACGCCCGCGCGGCGATCAGCCAGGCGGAGCTGGTCGGTGCCCAGGAGTACTCGCCCCTGGAGCTGCGCTTTGCCCGCGAGCGGCTAGAGGCGGCCATCATGGCGCTGGAGATGGAGGAAGTGGAACAGGCGCGACGCTTGGCCGACGGCGCCCAGATCGAC
>JBCDLQ010000615.1:0-1638 GCA_039414335.1 Pseudomonadota bacterium
CGAAGGGGGATTCAACAGCGTGGAAGTCACCTTGTTCGGAAACTACGCATTGAACGACCGCTGGGGTCTGTTCGGTGTCGTGTCCTATCAACGTTTGCTGAGTGATGCTGCAGATAGCCCCATTGTCGATGACGAGGGTTCCGCCAATCAGTTTCTTGCCGGGATCGGCATTGGCTACAACTTCTAGGGCCGGATTCAACCGCGCTTCAAGCGTCAGGTGGCCAGCCCCGTTGGGTTGGTCACCTCTATCTGGAAGCTCGCAGAAGCGAATTCTGCCCTGCAAAAATCGAGACCAAGTGATGTCGATCAATGAACAAGGTTGTCCCTCGCGCCTGTCACCATTGGAGCAAAGCGACGCTCAGGGCAGACCTGGGCAATGGATGGCGGAAATGGGCTTGTTCCTGAGGCGAGCGTTTGCCCGACCCTTTGAGATCGGGGCCCAATTCCCAAGCAGTCGCTACTTGTGTGACGCGCTTGCCGATGCGGCCATTCCCGACAAGCAGGGTGTGGTTGTCGAGTTCGGACCGGGAACGGGCAACGTCACTGATTCGATCGTGCGAAAGGGACACGATCCCAAGGACCTGATCCTGATCGAAAATGATCCGATTTTTTGTGCTCACCTCAGGAGCAAGTTTCCAGGCGCAACGGTGATCCAGTCTGACGCGATCGAGGCGCTGAGACCCTTGACGGCGCTCGGTGCCATTGGTGCCGTCAGTGGACTTCCGCTGGTGAATTTCGAGGCTGAGGAAAGAGCAGTCTTCCTTCGAAAGGTCATGAATGAAGTCGTCACTCCTGGTGGGAAGCTGGCGCAGTTCACCTATTTCTTCAAGTCTCCTCTGGGTGCTGACAGCCCGAGGGGAATTTCTATCGAGAAACACTCTACCGTTTGGAGAAACCTCTGGCCCGCAGTGGTGTGGACCTACTGCCAGGAAGAGAGTGACCAGCGATGTTAGATCAAGAGGCTATTGAAGCCCTGTTGGCCTTCGGGTTGATCGCCGCTCTGCTGGCGGCCCTGTTAGAGCGGATCGTGCTGGTGATCCCTTCCTACGTGCTCTTCGTTGCCATGGGTCAGATGCTCGTTGATTCTCTCGCGGACTATCCGCTTCTGCTGGTCAGTGCATCAATCGGCTCGACAATCGGGTCATTTGTTTGGTACGGACTGGGAAGATACTGGGGCGACGATCGAAGCCGGAGGCAAGTGAACAGATTACAGAAGTGGCTGCCGTTGCTTAACACCGAGCGATATGACCAGTTGAGCAGCAAATTCAGTCAAAACGCTGGCTCGATTCTATTCATTGCCCAGACGATTCCAGGAGTCAGAGTGTTCGTTTCCTTGCCTGCTGGGGTGAAGCGAGTTCCCCTGAAGATCTATTCTCAGTCCGTCTTCTTCGGCAGTTCAGTGTGGAACGGCTCGTTGATCCTGATGGGTGCATTGTTGAATACGATCGACATGGAATTGATCCCGCTACTCTTGATGGGCATCTCCATCATCCTCGTCGGCCGATTCGCGTTACTGACTAGATTTCGATATCGGGCAGGGTGATCACTCGATTAGTGCCAAGGCGGGAAGGCTCCATGGAACCGTTCATGGCCCATTGTCAGACTCGATAGGGCGGGTCTGTGTTCCGGACGTCATCG
>JBCDLQ010000616.1:0-1630 GCA_039414335.1 Pseudomonadota bacterium
CGTAGCGCGTCGTGTTGCTGGCATCGGTCAGGATGCGCATGCCCTGCAGTCCCAGCATGGCCAGGAGCATGCCCAGCACGCCGCCGAACACGCCGATCACGATGATTTCGACCAGGCTCTGGCGAACCATCACGCCCCGGCTCGCGCCCACGGCCCGACGCAGGGCCAGCTGCGGCGCTCGGGCCGTGAACTTAGCCAGCACCAGGCCAATGCTGTTGAGCAGGCACACGGTGAGGAACATGGCGGACAGCCAGAGCAACACTTTGGTGGCGTCCGTGGCCACCTCCTGTTGAATGAGCCATTCTTCGACGGTGCGGAAGCGGTAGTTGGTCGGTGCCTCAAAGCGTCCCGCCTCGCGCTGCGAGTCGCTGAACCCGGACAGATCGGAATCTCCCTCGGCCCGATCGCCAGGGCCGGCCAGTTCGGCCCAGTAGGTGATCCACAAGCAGGAGCTGGCCAGAAAGTCGGCGAAGGAATCCACGTCCCCGTCGCCGTCGCAGCGCGTGTTGCCCCAGGTGTCGTACTCCTTTTCCCGCGTGAGCGCGAAGGGGACGTAGAGACTCTCCGAATCGAGCCAGGGCCCGTTGGTCAGATCGTAGTACTTCGGAGAAGGGTTCCAGTCGGCAATGACACCGACCACCTCGTAGTAATCATCATCGAGCAGAATCGATTCACCGACGCTTTCGGTGGTGCCGAAGAGGCGCTCACTGGTGGCGCGGGAGAGCACGACGGCCTGTGGCGCCGAATCGTACTCGGTCTGCTGCCAGGCGCCGCCGGTAAGGAAAGGGACCTCGAACATTTCGAAGAAATCTGGCGTGGTCGCGCGAGCAACGGCGCGCATCGGCAGGCCGGTGTAATCGTCGGTGGATAGGCCGAAGCCCGTCTTGAAAGACGCCGACTGGCGCAGACCTCGACCGTCGCGCAGCAGATTCATCGCGTCCGTATGGCTGATCTGATCCGGCGGTTCGCGATTTTCCTCCCAGTTGGGTCCAACCCCATAGCTGTCCAGCTGAACGTGATAGAGCTGATCGTTCTTGTGGGCAATTGGGTTCTTCGAGGAAACGTGATAGACATTGAGCGCAGTCATGAAGGCCCCAACACCCACACCGATCGCCGCCACCATGAGTACCGTGAGAATTGGGTTGCGGCGCATGGAGTGCCAGGCCAGGCGAAGGTCGTAGTTGAACATTACGCCACAGCCTCGGCCGTCAGCTTGCTGACACCGCCCTGCAGCGCTTCCAGATCGCTGACCTGACCGTCCAGCAGGTGCACGTTGCGGTGCGCCCGCCGCGCCAGCTCAGGATCATGAGTCACCATGATGATGGTGACGCCTTCCTCGTTGATCTTCTCAAGGAGCTCCATGACCTGGCGGGCCATAAGGGAGTCGAGGTTGCCGGTCGGCTCATCGGCGAGCACGAAGCGAGGCCGGCCCGCCAGGGCACGGGCGATGGCCACGCGCTGTTGCTGTCCACCGGACAATTCGGTCGGTAGGTGTTGGGCGCGGGCGGACAGGCCTACGGTCTGAAGCGCTGCTTCGATGCGCTCCCGGCGCTCGGCCGATGAGAGATTGCGATAGCGAAGGGGCATGTCGACATTTTCGAAAATATTCAGGTCGGGAATCAGGTTGAAC
>JBCDLQ010000617.1:0-1606 GCA_039414335.1 Pseudomonadota bacterium
GATTCGCCTCTACGAGCAGGCGCGAGCCAACCCGGATCAACCGCCGGTCATCATCGTTCCGGGATTGATGGGCACGCTCCTGGAATCGCCCAGCCAGGGCGAAATCTGGATTGGGTCGCTCACGGACATCGCCTTTTCCGATTACCGGCATGCCCGCCTCGGTATCGATCCTGAAACGCTGCGCGCCGACCCCGGTGATGTGGTGCCGACGGAAATCACCGGTGCCTTTGCCGGCCGGGATTTCTATCAGCCGATCATCGACACGCTCGAAGATGTTGGTGGATTCGAGCGAGCCCAGGCCGGTCGCCCTACGGACCCGAGCGGCCGCTATTACTACATCTTCACCTACGACTGGCGCCTCGATAACGTGGAATCGGCGCGCAAGCTCAGCGATCTGGTCGAACAGATCCGAATCGACCACGGCCGCCCTGACCTCGAAGTCGACATCATTGCGCACTCCATGGGCGGAATGATCACTCGCTATTTCCTGCGCTACGGCGGCGTCGATGTCACGACCAACAACGACTTTCCCGTCAACTATCACGGCGACGGTCGCGTCCGCAGAATCCTTCTGCTAGGCACGCCCAATATGGGTACTGTTGAATCCATGAAGGCCTTCATCATCGGGCGCCAGATCGGCCTTCGTCGTATCCCGCCCGAAGTCATGCTGACCTTCCCGAGCTTCTATCAGCTGTTTCCCCATCCCCTGGTGGACTGGTTGATCGACATCAACGGGGAAGCAATCGATGTCGACCCCTTCGATCTCAGCACCTGGCAGCAGTTCGGATGGTCGATCTTCGACCCTGCCTTGCAGACCACGATCATCGAGCAATTCGATGATCGTGAGGCAGGCGAAGCCTATCTGGCCTTGCTGAATCGCTATTTCAGCGTCCAGATCGAGCGCGGTCGGCGCTTCATGTGGTCCTTGACCTTCAATCTGGAACGCCGCCCCTGGGAATTGGTGCTGTTTGGCGGCGATTGCACGCTGACCCCGGGACGGATGGTGGTCGAAGAGGACGGTGACAGCTACATGCTGCACCTCGACCCCAGGCAGATCCGCTCGCCCGATCAATCGATTGACTACGAGCGCCTGATGATGGAACCCGGCGACGGCCTGGTCACCAAGTCATCCTTGCTGGCCCGTCAGACCCTCGATCCTTCCGTGCCCCGCCATCGCTGGAGCCATTTCCCTATCGACTATCCCCTGTTCCTCTGCGAAGAACACAGTCAGCTCACCAACAACACCTTCTTTCAGAACAACTTGCTTCATTTTCTGCTCAACCCAGACGCAACACCTACGCGGTTCGACGAAAAAACTGATTGACCGAATGGACCATTCGCTTTCGCTTTGATCAACATCGAATGAATTGATAGTTTCTAGCTATTGAAGGAATACAAACAATTCATTTGCGTAATAATTCACTTATTGCGACACTGATCGCGTTGTGATGGAGGCGCTGAGGAGAGCGCTTCCTGGTTTTTTTTACGTTTCTTGAGGAGAGAGATTGATGGACGAGCAAGTGAAATGTCCGGTTATGCATGGTAGCCGTACCCTGCAGAAAACCGGAGCCCGCGGCAACGTGGATTGGTGGCCCAATCAGCTAAA
>JBCDLQ010000618.1:0-1584 GCA_039414335.1 Pseudomonadota bacterium
CCGGTGTTCTGGCCGCGGCCGGTTTCTCGGACTTCGCAGGCTCGACCCTGGTCCACTCGGCCGGTGGCTGGGCAGCGTTGGCTGGTGCGATCGTCCTGGGCGCACGGGCCGGCAAGTACAAGGACGGCAAGGTCAACCCGATGCCGGGCTCGAACCTGCCGCTGGCAACCCTGGGCACGTTCATCCTGTGGCTGGGCTGGTTCGGCTTTAACGGCGGCTCGCAGCTGGCCATGGGTTCGATCACCGACGCGGACTCGGTCGCGATGATCTTCGCAAACACCAACACGGCGGCCGCCGGTGGTGCGATTGCGGCGATGATCCTGACCCAGATTATGTACGGCAAGATCGACCTGACGATGGTGCTGAACGGTGCGCTGGCGGGTCTGGTCTCGATCACAGCCGAGCCCCTGACGCCGACCTTGGGTGAATCAACCCTGATCGGTGCCATCGGCGGTGTCATCGTCGTCTTCACGGTTCCGCTGCTGGACAAGCTGAGAATCGACGATGTGGTTGGCGCCATCCCGGTCCACCTGTTCGCAGGCATCTGGGGCACGATCGCCGTCGCGTTCAACACCCAGACCACCTACAAGAACGAAGCTGGAGAAGATGTCGCCCGGACGTTCATGGAGCAGCTGATGGTGCAGCTCTACGGCATCGTGCTGATCGGCGCCTTCGTCTTCATCGCCTCGCTGGTCGTCTGGTTCGTCCTGAAGGCCATCGTGGGTCTGCGTCCGGACGAAGAGAAAGAGATCAACGGCCTGGATACCAGCGAAATGGGCATGGAGGCCTATCCCGAATTCGGCAAAGGATCGCAAACGATCTGAGCCGATTGAGACCCCAGTGGGGGCGGGCCGGTGCCCTGCCCCCTGAACTTCAGCCCGGGCCCCGGCCCGGGTTTTTTTATCCGAAAGTCAGCGTCGCAATTGTTCGCTCTTGTTCCTGCAATTGCGCGGCTTCTGCTGAACGCGACGTGCGGCTGCAAGCGATCCGGACCCATTGATCGACGGCAATTCGTCAGGGGCCGTTTGATGTGGTCGGCGTGTCCATTCCATGCCGCCTGTCGCGCCGCTTTCCGCCGCCAACCACTCCATGGTCACTTTCCGGCCAGTCGTTTGGTGGCGGAGCGGTGGGATGTGCGGCGTTTTCAAACGGACCCTGAGACTCCGGTCCTATGAAGATTGATACTACCAGCTAATGACGCAGGCGCCTGGCCTGGCTATATTCCTAATCATGATGCCAAGGACGGGATCACTGAGACGAAGCGGACTTGGCGAAAATTGTTAACAGACGAAAGAAGTTTAATACTGAATAACTGCTGACTTGCGATATTGTTGTCTAGACTAATATTTTGGAACTGCTCCGATAATTTTCAATCTCACCTTAAAGGGCTGGCTGGGTAACCGGTTGGCCCTTCTTTTTTTGCTTAAGCCCTGTCAATCGCGGGCTCGGTCACTCCGTCAAAATCAGTGCGTCGTCCACGGCCCAGGAAAGCCAGACCTGATCGCCGATATCAACCGCGTCGACCGTGCGCCGGGTTTCATTTTGCAGCGTGACCGAGACGCGAAGGCCATCGGCGGTTTCGAC
>JBCDLQ010000619.1:0-1578 GCA_039414335.1 Pseudomonadota bacterium
CGCGCCAATTGCAAACGTTCCCTCCACCTCGCTTGTCGACGCCGCAGTGAGCTCGATGCTGACCGTTTCGGTATGTGCCGGCGGCAGAGTGAGTTCGACCGTGATGCTGTCCCCGAGGTTCGGTTGGCCGGTGAACTGAACGTCGAAGCTGTCCGGATCCGCTCCGAGCGGTCCCGTAAGCGCTGCATTGGTCAGTGTCGAGGTGACGCTAGAAATGTCAAATCCGAAGTCATGCGCGCCGTCTTCCGCGATCGTGAAAGTCGAATCGGTCGGCACAAGACCGGCGTAGTTCGTCGTCAGGGGTGATATCGTCAGCCGTCCATTGTCGGACGCACCCAGATTGGCCTGCTGGTATTCGCTGAGATAGGTCTCCAGACCGTCGAGCCCGCCTGCCCCTTTCATGATCGCATCAAGGGCCGCAACCGGATCGGTGATCGCGTCGGTTCCGCCGAAAATGTAGTAGCCCGCAATTTCGGTGTTCAGGATGTTGAGCGCTTCGGTCAGAAGCAGCTCGGCACGCGTCTGCGTCTGGGTCTGGCCGTCGTCCTGCATGATGAAATCATTGGTATCCAGCGCCGACTTTGAATCCTGCCGCAGCGATTCCAGCCGTTCCAGGGACATGGACAGTGTTTCCAGGTGCAGGTTGGATATGGTGATCGTCTCCTGGTAGCTCTCGATCAGGCTGACTTTCTGCGTCAGCTGAATGTCCAGGAGGCGGTTGTCGCCAATCTCGCCATAGGTGGTCCCGACCTTGCCGGTGGCCAGCTGCGTGGTCTTTTCCGACAGCAGGCTGCTCAGGTCACCAAGCTGCTGCGTGATGTAGGACCGTGACGTGGTGATTGTCGAGAAAGTCATTTCGCACCTTAAACGATGTTCAGAAGCTCATCGAAGAGATCTTTGATGGTCTGCATGACCCGGGCATTGGCCGCGTAGGCATTCTCGAGCTGCACCATGAAGGCAAGCTCGGTATCCAGGTCAACGGCGTAGCTTTCCTCGTAGCGGACTGCGAGATTGACCGTCAGTGTTTCCTTGGCCGTGGCAAAGGTCTTGGCGTCCTCGGCCTGGTTGCCCTGGAACGCGATGGTGTTGTTGACGTAGCTGATCACCGTTCCCTGAAATGGGGAATCCGTGCTGCCGATCCCAGCCTCCGGGTCGAAATAGACAACACCGGAGTTCAGGGCATTCAGCAGAAACTCGGGCCGCGCCGGATCGTTGGACGTGTTGGCTTCTGGCGTCGTCTGATAATCGATCAGCAGCGATCCGTCGGCAATCAGAGCGGGGTTGACGCTGATGCCGGCTGCATATCCGACGCGCTGCCCTCCCGCCTCCAGTGCGTCGGTAAAGAGTTCAGTGCCCGCACGCTGATCAACGAAGATCGAGAGTCCAAGCCCCTGGTCGCTGCCGGCCGTGACCGTGACGCTGGCATCAAGGCTCTGCACACTGGTGGGCGCTGAACTCTTTACCGACGCACTGGAGGCGGGAGGTCAGCGCGTCGGATATGCAGCCGGCATCAGCGTCAACCCCGCTCTGATTGCCGACGGATCGCTGCTGATCGACTATCAGACGACACCAGAAGCC
>JBCDLQ010000620.1:0-1546 GCA_039414335.1 Pseudomonadota bacterium
CCAGTCGTAAGCCACGTCCATGGGCAAGAACGGCGAGACATGGAAATCCTTGTCGAACTCGAAGCGATAGTCCGGACCCGGCTGCTTGCGCGCATCGAGGACGTAGGCGCGGCGCTCATTCCAGGGCGTGTTGTGGACTTCGGCAATGATCACGGCCAATTTCTGGTCGTGGTCGCAGAAGTAGAACGTTACCGGATTGAAGCAGAATCCCCACTGGCGAAGGTGGGTCAGCATTCGGATGCGTCCGTTAGGCCTGAAGCTCAGTTCGCTTTCCACCCGACTTCGAGCCGCATCCGCCAGCGGTACATCGAACGGTTCGATGTAATCACGGCGACGCAGGGAAACGAGATTGAATCGATTCAGACTCCAGAGGCGGCTGAGCCCGAAGGTCTGATCGAGCTGGTCCAGGTCCAGCAGGCTGAAGTAGAGCTTGTATCGAAACTCATGCGTCCGCGGCGCACGCCGACGGTGCCAGACAGTCCCGGTGGCCAGCGCGTTATCCATGAGCCTGCTGAGTCAGATGATCGATGACGCGACGCGCACTGCGCGTCCCATCTTCGTGGAAACCCCACCCCCACCAGGCCCCGCAGAACCAGGTATTGCGCTGACCATTGATCTCGTCCCAGCGCTGCTGTGCCCGAATCGCTTCGGGCGTAAACACGGGATGGCTGTACTGCCGCTTGACCAGCACCTGGTCGGGGTCGATCAACTCGGTCTGATTGAGGGAGACGATGTAGTCGGTCTCACCCTCAATCCCCTGGAGCAGATTCATGTAATAGGAGACCCGACACTGATCCAGGTCCCGTCGATCCCGACGAACGTTCCAGCTTGCTCTGGCAGCAGGATTCTTCGGCAGCAGACGGGTATCCGTATGGAGAACGGTCTCGTTGTGTTGGTAGTCGACTGCACCCAACACGGCGCGCTCGGTCTCGTCGGCATCGCCGAGCAGAGCCAGCGACTGATCCGAATGACAGGCCAAGACGACCTGATCAACCGCCAGTTCATCGGTCTCGGTCTGGATGCGCACCTGCCCATCAGCTCTGCTGACCTGCTTGACCCGGGTTCCGAGGTGGACCTGACCGCAGCCCTCACTGGCCTTGTTCACATAGGATCTCGATCCTCCTACCACTGTCTTCCACAAGGGGCGCTGATCGACCTGCAGCATTGTGTGGTGATCCATGAAGGCCAGAAGGTGTTTCATCGGAAACTGCCGAATCTGGCCCATGGGCGCTGACCACAGGGCGGAGGCCATCGGCAGAAGATGAAGCTCGCCGAAAGCACGTCCGAGCCCACTGTCCGCCAGCCAGTCACCCAGCGTGACGCGATCATCAATGGTCTCCAGCAGCAACGGCGCCTGCTTGTAGAAACGCAGGATGTCCCGAACCATGCCGAGAAAGGAAGGCCGCAGAAGATTGCGGCGCTGGCAGAACAGGGTCGAGAGTCGAGTCGCGTTGTACTCGATGCCGCTGACCTGATCGGAGACTGCAAAGCTCATGTTCGACGGCTTCCAGGCCACGTCCATGGCTTTGAGCCAGGTGGTGAACAA
>JBCDLQ010000621.1:0-1546 GCA_039414335.1 Pseudomonadota bacterium
CGACAATCAGGGGCTGCTTTACCTGGCCAATGGCGCCGCAGGCAACGTCCTGCGCTTCAACCCGGCGAGCAATCAGTTCGTCGACACCTTTGTTTCAGCGGGAAGTGGCGGACTGCGCTTCGCCCGCGCTCTGGCTTTTGGTCCCGATGGCGATCTTTATGTTGCCGATCGAGAACAGAGCGCGGTCCTTCGATACGACGGCGACAGCGGTGCATTCAAAGGCATCGCCGTCGCACCGGGCCAGGCCGGTCTGGACTCACCGGAGGCCCTGGCCTTCGTCGGCCAGCTGGATGAAACCGTGGCCGGCACCAGCGGTCATTTCTTCGCCCCTTCTCGCGGTGGCGAAGGCTGGCTGCTGGAGCGGATTGACGCCCAGACCGCAGCGATCAGCTGGTTCACCTATCCACCGGCCGGCAGCGGGCTGACCCAGGCCTGGCTGGTCGGTGTCGGTCAGATCGACGGCCAGGTCGTCCGCTTCGATGAGCTGCTGCTGACCCGGGGCACCGGTTTCGGAACGGCCTTTGATCCGGACAGCTTTGATTTCGAAGTCTGGGGAGAACTGATCCTTGATTTTCATGACTGCAACAGCGGCGTCGCCCGCTGGAGCGGGCCCGAAGTCTGGGGCAGCGGTGAACAACGCTTCGATCGTCTGATTGAAATTCCCGGCCTGCCCTGCGGCAGTCAACCGCTGGCACCCACTTCCGATCGTCCAGGCGTTTCCGGCCAGTGGTTCGAGAGTTCACGCTCAGGCCAGGGCTGGTTCATTCAGGAAGTCGCGCCCAACAGCGTCTTTGTGGCCTGGTACAGCTATGACGAGAACGGCGAGCAGTACTGGCTGGTCGGAAGTGGCGACCTGGTCGATGGCGTGATCACGATCAACGAGATGCTGCGGCCGGTCGGCACGGCCTTTGGACCCAACTTCGATCCGGCGGACGTGGTGCTGGAGCCCTGGGGTTCCCTGATCATCACCTTCAGCGACTGCAACAACGCCGTGGCGGAGTACACCGCCATTGATGAATCATTCGGCACCGGCGTTCTCTTCCCCGAGCGCCTGACAAAGCTCGATGCGCTGGACTGCGTAGTGCCCTGATCAGGCTGGAAGAGCTGGAATCAGTAACCCTGAAGCACGTCCGCCCCCTCGGGCGGCTCGAAGCTGAACAGATCGGGCGACAGTATGGGATTGCGAACCAGATCGATCAGATCAACGCGCGTGCGCTGGCCGAAGTTGTCGTTGAATTCCAGTGCTGTGGGCAGGCCGTCGGCGAAGTACAGTCTGGCGACCTCGAACTCGGCCTCCTCATCCAGGGGGCGAAACTCGATCACGTCTCGATCGCCAGTCTCCCCGATCGCATAGAAGCGATCCAGCAGCTCGGGCTGTGTCAAGACCAGTAGCGGTGATTCGGACGCTGAGGGCTGCGCCTGCTGAGTGACCTGCTCCAGCGACTCGTCGTAGTGCCAGAGGTGAGTGCCGTCGGCGACCAGCTCTTGAGGGAAGGGTTCAACATAGCGCCAGCGGAAGCGATCCGGCGAGGCGAAGTAGATATCG
>JBCDLQ010000622.1:0-1542 GCA_039414335.1 Pseudomonadota bacterium
CTGATTCAACGGAATTCATATTTCGTTTAATCAGAAGGCATGTTCCAGAGCCTTTGGAGCGTCGCAGGCTCTCCGGCTCTCACGAGGCTCCTAAGGGGGGCATCAAGACTGAGCACTCCTTGATCAGTGTTGACCAGCGCCTGGACGTCTTCGAAGCTGACTCTTGTTGCAAACTCATGATCTGCGCTCAAGCGGAGCAGCACGGTGGAAGAAAGCACTTCTCTGACCCGAACATCCGCGCTGGCAATGCCCAGGCTGTCAGTCAGGACACTGATCAGCGATCCACCGGAACTCGGAAATTCAGCCTGCTCACTGACACTGACAAAGCTGACCTCCGCCCCTTCGACCGGTCGACCGAAACGATCCGTCACGAGCACAGTGAGAGGCTGAGGAGCCACCTGACCCGCGGAGACAATTTGTCGATCGGACGCGGGAATCTTTCTGATCCTCGCGGCGCTCAGCGGGTCCTTGTTTGATGGCTCGGAATAGGGAAAACGTAAGGCATCAGAAAGAAATTCGAGTATCCAGTCTTCTGGCGCCTCAACCGTGCTGCCACCTGCATAATGACCCGTGATGAAAAACCCTGCTTCTCCCGATTCGGGATCTCGAGCCATCCAGCCATAACCTGTCCAGCTATCGACCGCGATTGGACTCGCAGGAATCACCACCTCGAGGTCCTGCGCAAGCGCAACTTGAATTGGCTCTATCAAGTCCGGCGGCAGGTCGGAGAGATTATCCCCCGCTCTGTAGACCACCAAGGGAATGTTCAAGCTGTCGGCAAGAGCGAGCACTCGATCCGCTGAAACTGAAGCGATATTCCATTGATTCTCAAAGACGCGATGTTCGAGTATGCTGCCGTGCAGGGACGATGCCTGATACCAGGCTGATTCATTTCCGGTTGTTTCGGAAATCGCCTCGACCGGTCTCAAAGCCGCGTCCAGGACGACGGCCTTTACATCCAACTTCGTCGGAACCCCCAACATCATCTCCGACTGGCTGAGGAGGTTCAGCATCACGACGCCAGGCACGGGGTAGATCAACCTCGCGTCAGCCAGTGTGGCGAGCTGCCTTTCCGCGAGCGCCCACTGACTGACATAGCGTCGAAGCAGACCGCCCAGATAGCCGGCCGCCACCTGTTCACTGTCTGCTAGTTCAACGTCAAACGCCAGGCCTGCGTCAAGATCGATCTCACCCGCTCCAAAGTACAGCGCAGACAGGCCGCCGACGACGAGATACTGTCGCATCGACGCAGCACCGCCGGGACTGGAAAGCACCACTTCCAGTTGAAGATCAGTGGCCATCGGGACAACGCCGTGACCGACCCATCGCGGTTGACCATTGACGAAGAGAACCGGTCGCAAGCGAACTAGAGCAGGCGGCGTCAACGCCAAGCCACCATTGGCAAGAATCAGATCATGATCATCACTGGTGGCTGGGTCATAACCCAGCGTGACGCGTTGGTAGGCCAGTTCTGAGCTTGGGATTTGTTCCTCGAACAAGGTCCCACCGCTCTCATCAGTCATTCTGATTGAGACCCACTGA
>JBCDLQ010000623.1:0-1531 GCA_039414335.1 Pseudomonadota bacterium
AAGGCCATCACGCTCCGAATCATCTAGTTTTTGGAGTCAGTTACTCTGCTTTTTGGCCAGTTCCTGCAGCACTGCCTGTACGGGACGTGGCAGTCCCTTTGCTAGCGCGTCTGACGGTGAGAACCACCGTTGCTCCTCATGGTCCGCGACCAATCCCTTCCCTTGTCGGACCAGCAGGTGGTCGAAACGCATGATCAATCGGAAATGAGTGAACTCATGCCGCTTGGCTTCAAGTCTGGAAAGTGACTCACCGGTCGGCGAAGCGGGATCAGATTCCCCTTCAGGAAAACACCAAAGGCCACCCCAGATTCCGCTGGGTGGGCGGCGGGCCAAAAGCACCTTGCCCTGGTGATTTCTCAGGACCAGAAAGCGGGACTGTCGCTCGACGCGTTCCTTCTTCGGTTTCTTGCCAGGCAATTCACCGATTCGATGGTCTCGGAGTGCAACGCAGTCGTGGCTGACCGGGCAGGCTGAACAAACGGGGGATCGTGATCGACATACGGTCGCGCCAAGATCCATGATGGCCTGGGTGTAGTCCCTTGCTCGGTCCACGGGCGTTCGTTGATCGGACGCCGCCCACAGTGCCTTGCTGACGGCGCTTCTGCCAGGCCAGCCTTCGATGCCTCCATGGCGAGCGAGCACCCGTTTGACGTTGCCGTCGAGGATCGGCGCGCGCTGATTCAGAGCCTGAGCAATGATCGCGTTGGCCGTGGATAGGCCGATGCCGGGCAGGGCGTGCAGCGCCTCTGCCGTATCCGGCAATTGGCCCTGATGCTCCTGAACGCATTTGACAGCCGCCGCATGCAGATTACGCGCTCGTGCGTAATAGCCCAGCCCCGTCCATCGAGACAGCACCTGATCCAGATCGGCGCGGGCCAGCGAGCTCAGGTCCGGGAAGCTCTCCATGAAACGCTCGAAGTAGGGGATGACCGTGGCAACCCGGGTCTGCTGCAGCATGATCTCGGAGATCCAGACCCGATAGGTCGTGCGGTCCTCCTGCCAGGGCAGATCATGGCGCCCGTGATCCTGCCACCAGTGCAGCAGGCGATCGGCGAAGTCGCTCATGGAATCGGACGACTGGTTCAGGATTCGGGAATCGGTAGGAGCGCGTGAACGAAGGTACCCGCGTCGAAGGGTCTGAGATCTGCCGCCGTCTCTCCCACGCCAATGAAGCGGATCGGAAGCTTGAGTTCCTCGGCAACGGCGAACAGGACACCACCTCGGGCCGTGCCGTCGAGCTTCGTCACCGTAATACCGCTCAAGGGGACGGCTTCATTGAACTCTCGTGCCTGAACCAGCGCGTTCTGGCCCGTGCCCGCATCGACCACCAGCATGGTTTCATGCGGCGCGCTGGGATCGACCTTCTGCATGACGCGCCGAACTTTCGACAGTTCTTGCATCAGATGTCCTTGCGTATGGAGTCGACCCGCCGTGTCGGCGATCAGTACATCGATACCCTTGGACTGGGCCGAATGTAGGGCGTCGAAGATCACTGCTGCCGAATCGGCGCCGCTGCCCTGGGCGATCACAG
>JBCDLQ010000624.1:0-1515 GCA_039414335.1 Pseudomonadota bacterium
CACCACCTTTATCACGTTCCAGCCGGCGCCGCGGAATAAGCCTTCGAGCTCCTGGATGATCTTGCCGTTGCCGCGCTCGGGGCCGTCCAGGCGCTGCAAATTGCAGTTGAACACGAACACGAGGTTATCGAGCTTTTCGCGCCCGGCCAGGGAGATCGCGCCCAGTGATTCAGGCTCGTCCGTTTCGCCGTCGCCCATGAAGCACCAGACCTTGCGCTGGTCGGCCTCAAGCATCTTGCGGTTGTTCAGGTATTTCAGGAAGCGGGCCTGGTAAATCGCCATTATCGGACCCAGTCCCATGGACACGGTCGGGATCTGCCAGAAGTCGGGCATCAGCCACGGGTGGGGGTAGGAGCTCAGGCCTTCGCCATCAACTTCCTGTCGGAAGCGGTCGAGCTGTTCTTCGCTGATGCGACCTTCGAGGAAGGCGCGCGCATAGATGCCAGGCGAACAATGTCCTTGGATGAACAGCAGGTCCGAACCATCCGCATGGTCCGGGCCCTTGAAGAAATGATTGAAGCCGACGTCATAGAGTGAAGCGGCTGAGGCAAAGCTGGCGATATGCCCGCCCAGCTCACCACCGCGACGACCGGCGCGAACAACCATGGCCATCGCGTTCCAGCGGATGATCGCGCGGATGCGACGTTCCAGTGCACCGTCACCAGGCATGGCCGCCTGGCGGTGCGGCGGAATGGAATTCAGGTAGGCCGTCGTCAGATCGAAGGGCAGGTGCGCTCCGGAACGGCGCGACAGCTCGACTAGGCGTTCGAGCAGGAAGTGAGCACGCTCGGGACCGTCGCGGTCGATGACCGCAGCCAGCGAGTCGAGCCACTCCTGGGTCTCGAGTGAATCGATGTCGTCAGGATGGGGCAGCTGTTGCACCATGAGGCGTTTCTCCAGAGCCAATCATTGATAAGCAGCCGCCTATTGTAGCGGCAGTTCACGCCCGAACCGAGGCCGCTTTCGGGCCGTCAATCCATACTCTTGAGTACGGTAAACCAGGCTGTGTTCAGCCACCTTCAGGCCGCCGAAACGCCGCCAAATAAAATTAAATCAAAGATTCATGTAACTTTTTGGTCCTTTCAGACGTCTTTGGTGTGAAGGGCAACGAAAAAGGCCAAGGAGCAACAACCGTGAGAGTCATCTTCCCCATTCTGATCACCGCGCTATGGGCAGCAGCCAGCGTTGATATCGAGGGAGTCTGGCAGCCGGTGCAGCCCACCGAACAACTGCTGGGGGCGATCGAACATCTGGAAACACCCTCGCAATCAATGATGGCGCAGTTTCAGGACGCGATCGAACCCGCACAAGCCCCAAAGTTCAAACTCATCGAGCGGCTGGAATCGCTACCGAACATTCATCATCACATCAAGGAAGTGCGCATTGCACTCCCGGTCATTCCCAGGGTGGTGATTCCTGCACCGCCGAGCCGCCCCGTCTGCGGATAGACAACTAGCGCCCGTCGCCGGTCCAACCGGCGACGCCTGCATCAACGCTCGAACAATTCCCGACTGC
>JBCDLQ010000625.1:0-1486 GCA_039414335.1 Pseudomonadota bacterium
CGACGATCCCAGCGCACCGCGTGAACTGTTGCAGCTGCTGGGAGAGAATGCCGGCGTCAGAACGCTGTTTGCCGACACCACGAACGCCGTCACCCGAACCTTCGAAACCGACAGCGTCGATCTGGTCGTCATCCAGATCGACCCCAGCGATCGAGGCTTGCTGGAATCGGTCAGCCGGATCGCTCGCGAGCAGGACGACACCATTCCCATTCTGGCCGTGATCAAGGCGGACGATGCGCGTTCGGCAGCTGCCGCTGGTTCCGTTGGCGTGGAGGGCATGGTCTTTGCCACCAACCCACGGCAGATGAAGCGGCTGACCTTGTTCCTGGTCGAATCTGTCAGGGCACGACAGGACGCCAGGGTCGCCGTTCGTCGGATGGAAGAGATCGAAGATCGCTACACCCTGTTGCTGGATAGCTCCAGTGAGGCCATCGCTTATTTGCACGAAGGCTTGCACATTTACGCCAACCCCGCCTACTTGCAACTGTTCAACTACGACAGCTTCGAAGATCTGGAAGGCCTGTCCATGCTGGATCTCCTGTCGGCCGGTGCCGAGGGGGTCGATCTGAAGAAGGTCTTGAAAGCGCTGGCACGCGATGAAATCC
Source organism: Pseudomonadota bacterium (assembly GCA_039414335.1). Classification (GTDB taxonomy): domain Bacteria; phylum Pseudomonadota; class Gammaproteobacteria; order Xanthomonadales; family Wenzhouxiangellaceae; genus Wenzhouxiangella. The sequence goes on from JBCDLQ010000625.1 coordinate 606, forward strand.
CTGAAGATGCGATGACCCTCAATGCTCATCGCCAGGATGGTTCCGACTTTGAAGCCACCGTCGACTTCTCAGCCGCTCGCTACGGCGGCGAGTACTGCGCCCAGATGCTCGTCAGAGAGCAGATTTCACAAGTCGACCCCGAACTAGCAAAGGAGCTTGAGAAGCTCAAAACCTCCGACATGCTGACGGGGCTGCTGAATCGACAGGCGTTCCTGGAACATCTTCGCGATGAAGCGGGTGCTCTGGACGACACCACGGGACTGTCGATCCTGATGGTCAGTCTCGACAAGCACGATCAGCTCCAGACCAAGCTGGGGCTGGGTGCCACCGATGCCTTGATCCAGAAGTCGGCCGAGCTGTTCGCTGAGGCCGCCGGGGAACACCTGGGCATGGCGCGCGTCAGCGACCACAGCTTTGCCATTCTGGTTTCCACTGTCAGCCGTGAAGAGGCAGAGAAGCTGGCCGCCAAGATCATCGATCACTGCTCAGGCCGGATCATCGACGTTCGAGACACCAGCCTGACCGTATCGGCCAGCCTTGGTCTGGCAATCGCCGGCAGCGAACTGGAAGATTCTGATTCCCTGCTGGTGCAGGCCAACACGGCCCTGAGCGAAGCGCTCAGAGCGGGCGGCAATGCCTATGTCCGCTACCGGCCGCGCGTCAGCGGCGATGGAGACGAAGATGATGCGGCGTGGTCAGAGCGCCTGCACCATGCGCTGGATAACGACGAATTCAGACTCGTAACGTCTCCGATCACGAGCATGGATGACGACGCCTTCCTGATCAATGAAGTCGAAACCCGGCTGCGGTCAGAGGACAGTGACGAAGTCATGATGCCGTCGGTTTACCTGCCCGCAGCCGCTCGTCTGGACATGGCGTCC
>JBCDLQ010000626.1:0-1475 GCA_039414335.1 Pseudomonadota bacterium
GTCCAACCCGTCGACACTTCTGAATATCAAAGCAGCATGCTTTGCACTGCTGTTCTGACCGGACTTTTCTTTCGGCTCATTTATTGGTCGCCCTCGAATTGTCTTAATCTTGTAGGAAGATTCTCACCGACGGGAGATCATGAATCATGCTTCTAGGGCCGGACGACCCAGCACCGTTCAGCGTATTCAATGCCGGTGGCAGTGCTTCGGTCCTTTTTGTCTCGGACCATAGTGGCCGTGCTTTTCCCCATCGATTGCAGCAATTGGGTCTGGATGACTGGGTGCTGGAGCAACACGTCAGTTGGGACATTGGTTCTGGAGATGTGGCCCGGCGACTGGCGCAGATCTTCGATGCACCCTTAATCGCAGCCAACTACTCACGCCTGGTCGTCGACACCAATCGCAATCCGAAGGATTCGACGCTGTGTACGGAGAAAGGTGACGGTATTGCGATCCCAGGAAATATCGACCTGCCCGATGAACAGCGCGCCGAACGGATCGACTTGATCCATCGCCCCTATCATGCTGCGATTGAGGCCCGCCTGAATGACTTCAGACAACGCGGAATTATTCCTGCCATCATTGCCATTCACAGCTGCACACCCGTGTTCAATGACGTCGTACGCCCGTGGCATTTTGGTGTGCTCTGGGACGTCGATCCTCGCATTGCTCAGCCCCTGCTGAAGAACCTGGGCGCATTGGAAGGAATTTCTGTCGGTGACAACGAACCGTACTCGGGCCGCCATCCGCATGACTACACGATGGACCATCACGGCGAGGCCGGACGGATTCCCCATGTGTCCATTGAGGTGCGTCAGGATCTGATCGACACGGAAGGTGGTGCGAGCAGGCATGCGGACATGCTCGCTGATGCGCTGAGGCCGATTCTGGCCGATGAAAGTCTTTATACGCTGTTGGATGAGCGGGACGCTGTCCGATAGCGCCTACCTGAGGCATCAAATCGTTCACGACGCTAGGGTAGCGATTCGTGGTCTAGGCGTTAAACCCATGCATGACAGAATCATGTCAATGGGTCAGCTGCGCTCGGCATTCTGATGATGTCTCTCAGATTCGGCGCATCCCCAACATCAGCAATCCAAGCGAAAAGATCACAAGGGCGGGCCAACCGAGCGTTGGAACGCCAATGGCTGAGTTGCTGGGCGGTGGGGGACCGATTTGTTCAAGGGTCAATGCCAGTGTGTAGCTGGTGTCCGATCCAGTATTCTGCACCCAGAAAGAATAGGTACCGGGGGGCAAGGGTGCACCGCCCAGGGAATCCAGCAGGGGTTCACCGACGGTTGTGCCCGGCAGGACTCCGGCGATGACGAGGCCGCGGAGAAAGTCGATCACCTCAAGGCTGGTGATCACTGGGCCTTCTTCCAGTGCGATCAAGGATCCACCATCCATGGGGTTCGAGATCAACTCATATTCAGAGAGTTCGATGGACGAAATCTGCTCGTTATCACCAATCGTGA
>JBCDLQ010000627.1:0-1475 GCA_039414335.1 Pseudomonadota bacterium
CACAGAGGCGGACGTGCAGGCAGTGATCGATCTTCTGTCTGCTCCCAGAGTGGGACCTGTCTCTCCCTTCCAGCTGGAGCTCGCCGACGTTAACGGGGACGGTCAGCTTTCTGCAGCTGACGCGTTGGTGCTCCAGAACTATGTCACTGGCGGCCCTCCTCCACCGCGATCTCCGGCGTGGCTCTTCTCCCCTTCGACGGAAGGCACTACTGTTCGAAGTTCAGACTCAGTGGTATCCGGCCAGGGAGCTAGGCTTGTCGACAGCATTTCCGGGCCCATCACAGATTTCGACTTTTTGACCGGGATGATCGGCGACCTGGTTGTCAGCGCGGAGACCTCGCACTGCCCGGATGGCTGTGGCGACGGTTTCCAGGCCGCCGGAGAAGACTGTGATGACGGCGGTAATCGCGCCGGTGATGGCTGCATGCCAGACTGTCGCTTCGAATGCGGCAACGGCGTCATTGATGATGGAGAGAGCTGCGACGATGGCAATCGCCTCGATGGTGACAGCTGTCCATCAGACTGTGGGGCGGTGGCCCCGACCATTTTCGAGGACCGTTTCCAGACGATGGCCATCGGGCGAGTCCACCCCTGAACAGGCGGTGTTCTGTCCCAGACCATCGGCTCATCAACGGGCCCGGTCCATCGAATGCCTGGAGCATGAACGGTGCCTTGGTCTGACGCCACCCGTGATTCACCGCCTTCCTGAAACCCCCGTGATGGAACCTGAGCGAAGGCACTGATCATTCGATCCGGGTGAGCTCATGTAGCCAGAATTTCTCGATCATTCCTTCGGTGGCCTTCAGGTAAGCCTGGATGTGGCTGTTCTCCATATGGGCTTGCCAGAGTTCGCGAGTCTCCCAGTTCTCATAGAACATGAAGTAGTTCGGATTGTCATTGTCCTGGTGCAAGTCGTATTGGATGCATCCTTGCTCCTGACGAGTCATCGAGACCAGCTTGCGAAGCTCGGATTTGACGGTGTCGAGATGGGCCGACTTGGCAAGAATGTTGCCGGTAATGGTGAGGTAGGCCAAGGTCTGGTTCCTTATCTGAGTGAAGTGGGTCGAGCAGCGTCTTCAAGGCTGGCGCCATGGTAAGCAAGGCGCCAGCTATTCTGAAATCACTTCCAGAGATTCCACTGCTGTGGGCTAATTGATGTCTTGAACGTCCATGACCAGCTCATTCCACCTGCGCTGGTTTTCAGGGTCGTGTTCCAGGCCCTGTTCGTCGGCAATTCTGAATCGCTTCAGCGCGGGTGTCTTACTGGTCGCCTGGTACAGCCAATAGGCTTCGGCCTTGAGTGCCTCGTCGATGGGTTTATCGATGGACTCATAGACGGCTTGCTTGCAGGCATTGATTGAATGTGCGGGGAACTTGGCAATTCGACGGGCGAGCGTATCGACGTAGGCCGAGATCTCATCGGCTTCGAGCGCCTTGTTGATGGTGCCCATGGCTTCGGCCTCGTCCGCATCAAA
>JBCDLQ010000628.1:0-1455 GCA_039414335.1 Pseudomonadota bacterium
ATCGAATTGCTTGCCCTTCAGGCGCCACAGTTCTCCCAGTGCCTGCTGATGAGACAGGGCTCGGTGCTGATGATGCGTCGTGGTCATCGCATCGTAGGCGCTGATGGTGGCAATCAGCCTGGCCATTGCCGGAATACCCGTCTGAGTCAGTCCCTCCGGATAACCCTGACCATCCGGCCGTTCCTGGTGACATAGCGCCACCGTGGCGCTGATTTCAGGCAGGCCGTCCGCCTGGGACAGCAGCTCAAAGCCAATTCGCGTGTGCAGCTGGATATGTTCTCGCTCGGCAACAGACAGCGGACCTGCCTTTCGGAGCACCTCGAGGCTGACACGCATCATTCCCAGGTCGTGAACCAGCGCACTGATGGCGACGGCTTCGGCGACTGCCGGCTCCCAGCGTGCGACGTGGCAGAACGCCGCCGCCAGAATGGCGGCATTGACGCCGTGCTGGAATGGATATCGGGCAGGCTCCTTGATTCGCGTGAACCACATCAAGGCGGAGAGGTACTGCGGCATTGCATCGACGAGCTCGCCGACGGCGTCGGTCGCGTCCTGGACATCGATTCGTCCATGACGATAGAAGCTCAGCACCTGCGCCTGGGCGACTCGCCAGAGGCAACGATACACGGGCCAGGCTTCGACCAGGCGCTTGGCCGTGATGCCGTGACGACGAAGGCCGTCCAGCTCATCAGGAATTGGCGGGAGCACGCCGATCGACAAGGTGGCATCGATTCCCTGCAAGCGACGATTGAGGCTGATTTCCAGATCGATGACGACCCGCCTGCAGCGGGTGACGTACCAGTCCTTGTCCGCGAAGGATTCAACGCGACGACCGGTCTTAGGAAAATCGATCGGCGGCACGAGTGCCTCGATCTGGATCACGAAGTCGCCAATGCGCAGACCATCAGGAGCGATCGTCAGCTGGTATTCACCACGCTGCTGACGTCTGAATTCGTCCCAGGGAATGATTTTCACTGCACCACAGCCCAAGTGATCGATATTGGGAGTATATCGACGGCTTTCCGATCATCGTCAACGATGAGCCGACGAATCAATCTGTTGCGGCGACGGACGGTATCAGCTGGCCATGCGCTGGGACAAGGCGCCCGCGCGAATCAATCGCTCCATGGCGCTGAACACTTCATAGCGACCAAAGGGTTTGCCGATGAAATCATCAGCACCGACGCGCTGCAGGAAAAACTTCTCGATCGCGCCCGAGTTACCGCTGATCATGATCACGGGCATTTCTTGGGTCGACGCCCGCGAACGCAGGCGACGCAGAGCGCGGAACCCACTGAGATCCGGAAGCACGATGTCGAGGAAGATCAGATCGGGCTGTTCGATCTCGGCCAGGGCCAGGCCCTTTTCGCCGGTCTCGGCAACCGACACCTTGTAGCCGGTCTGAGTCAACATGCGGCGCAGGGTTTCGCGGATGGTCAGCGCATCGTCGATGAC
>JBCDLQ010000629.1:0-1438 GCA_039414335.1 Pseudomonadota bacterium
AGGAAAAGTCCGGGTCCTGATCTGGAATGGCGGCTTGCAGGCTGCTTGCCAGAAGGATCAGGGCGATAGGGGGCGTGAGTCTGATCATTTTGACCTCTGTTTTGGTTGGGAGAGCGGGCTTTTCAGAAATGGATAACGGGAAATCAGTGTGAATCGTGTCACGGAACGCGCGAGTCGCTGGTGCTGGCACGTCCTCGTCGTTCGAGTTTCCCGACATGGGATTGCCATTTGGGGAGTCAAATTGACGACCGAAGGAACGAAAAATCTGAATTTTTTTGTGACGGTCTCTCGCGGGCAGAATCGGACGCGGCTTGTGATTCATTTCTCGCTTGTCTGGAATCCCTGTGCGCCGTTCCAAGTCCAGTTGGTTTCTCCTGGAACCGTAATTAGCAGAACCTGGCTTCGGAAATCTTCATTTCTTCACACGGCTCCAGAATTTCGTTGTAAAGTTTATCCGAAGGCAGTAAAAGCCACAATGGCTAAATAGTTGAACGTGCTGGCTTTGCATTGTTCGCAGTGACTTTTGATCGATTCGGGATGACAGGGTCGCTTCACTCACAACGCACAGGGGGCTCACGACCATGAGTAACCAACGACCAAGGACCAAGTCTTTGGGAGTCCGGCTTGGACTCGCATCATTAGGCCCGGTAATCCTTATTACGGCATTCGTGGCCAGCATTATCTCGGTCCTTTCGCTGAATATCGCCATCTCGACCCAGTTCGAAGCGGATGCGGTAGCGGTCAACATCGCGGGACGCCAGCGCATGCTGTCTCAGCGCACGGTGAAAAATCTGCAGGGGATTCAACTGACGCAGCAAGCCGGAGGAGATATTTCCGAATCGTTCCAGGAGCTTAACTCGACCTTCAGCCTGTTTGACCGCACCCTGACTGCCTTCGATCAGGGTGGCACGACCGCAGGCGCCGGCGGCGGCGAGGTCGAGCTGGCCGCTGTTGACATTGCCGATGGGCGTACCGCCATAGACTCGGCGGTGGCGATCTGGAGCACCTACGGGTCGACCATCGAAGATCTCGTCGCCGCTTCTCCGGCCACTTTTGAGGCGGTGTCCTTTGCGCAACGAGTGGTCAGGGCACGGAATTCTGATCTGCTCGTCAGCATGAACGAGCTGACCAATGCCCTCGAGGCCGAAGCGGCCTCTCCCGTGGCCGTGAACATTGCCGGTCGTCAGCGGATGCTGTCGCAACGCATTGCCAAGCGACTCTATGAACTACAAGCCGACACCTTGATCGACGCCGATCTCAGCGCCGATCTCAGCGCCGATCTGGCGGCCCTGCGAAGCGATGCTGCGCTATTTGGTTCTGTTCTGGCGGCCCTGTCCGATGGCGGTTCCGTGGCAGCGCCCGATGGCAGTTTGGTCGAACTGGCGGCGCTGACGCCAGGCCGGGCCAGAGACGCTGTTGTTAATGGCTTGATTCTTCG
>JBCDLQ010000630.1:0-1427 GCA_039414335.1 Pseudomonadota bacterium
CCGCCCGTGCCTGCGGGACTGGAAGCCAGCGACTTCCCGACCCGGTCCAGCGATTCGGGCTGATGCCCACCCAACTGCACACCTGTCCAATCTCGACCGTTCCCGTATCGGCCAGGGCACGGGCCAGCACGCGAGCGGCGCGGCCCGCGCCCAGTATGTGCAGTTGGGTGGGCATCAGCCCGAATCGCTGGACCGGGTCGGGAAGTCGCTGGCTTCCAGTCCCGCAGGCACGGGCGGCATATTGCCCCGGCTGGCCTCGAGATACTCTTTCAGTCGATCCAGGCCTTCCTTGAAGTCACCTCCGAGCAAACCCGGCAGCATCAGGCCGATGTAGCGTCCCGTCAGATCAAAGGTACCGAACTCCATTCGCAGCCCCCAGGTGACTTCCGAGCCTGTGCCGTCTGGCTCGACCAGGAAGAAATTCTCGGCCTCGTTATCGCTGAGCGCCATCAGCAGCTCAACGGACTCATGCGGCGTTGATTCGACGATCCACAAACGGCCTGCTCCACTGCCCCGCTCGTCGCTCCAGCTCAGGGTGGCACCGACACCCGAAGGCGGGCCTTCGAGCTGATATCCCGCATCGGGATCGCGTGCGTACCAGGGCGAGAACTGATTGAAATAGCGCAGATCATTCAACACGTCGAAGGCCACTTCCGGTGGCGTATCGATCACCAGACTTCGCTGCACCAGAACGTTTCTGGGCAACAGAAAACCGACTAGGATGATCAGGATCACGATGGTCAGCAGTACGGACATCAGGCGTCTTGCCATGGCGGGGTCCTATCGGTTCAATGCTAGTCGCGCCAGGGTTGTTCGGACCGGCGCTGATCGTCTACTTCCGGATCATCATCTGCATTCAGATGATGCTCTTCGAATTCATCCCAGCGACGTGGGCCGGGACCGTCGTCATCGTCCTCGTCTTCCCAGTCGTAACGCTTGAGCGGCGGCCGGTCGAATTGCTTCAGCCAGTAGGCCATCACCACGCCAATCGCGGCACCGCTGAAATGCAGCTCCCAACTCGTGCCCTGCCCGCTTGGGATCACACCCCAGATCATTGACCCATAGAGCAGCCAGATCATCAGAGAAACGCCGACTGATCGCAGATCGCGTCGAAGAATGCCTGACACGAAGACAAAGGCCAGGAGACCGTAGACGAGTCCACTGGCACCAATATGCAGACTGGGCCGGGCGAACAGCCAGGCCAGGGCGGAACTCCCGAGATAGATGGCTGGAACAGCACGCAGCGCCGCGCTGGGATAGAGAAACAGCAAGGCGACCCCGCCGACAAACAGCGGGATGGTGTTCGACAGAAGATGATTGAAGTTGCCGTGCAGCAGCGGTGTGGTGAGCAAGCCCAGCAAACCGATAGGTTCGCGCGGTCGCAGTCCGAACTGGCTGAGCTCGATGCCCAGCAGCCGCTCGAATCC
>JBCDLQ010000631.1:0-1423 GCA_039414335.1 Pseudomonadota bacterium
GTAGGCCAGTTCCTCGCGGACAATCAGGTCGAGGTGATCGCGTCACTGCCCTGCTATTCAAAAGACAACGTCGACGCCCAGCGCGGCAACGGCGTTTTTGAAGCATCGATCAAGGCACTCCAGACCCTCAACGAACTCGGCTACGGCGATCTCGCCAGCGGTCTGGAAATGAACCTGGTCTACAACCCTCTCGGCCCCAGCCTGCCGCCGCCGCAGGGCACGCTGGAAGACGACTACAAGCGCCTGCTGGGTGAGGAATTCGGCATTCGCTTCAACCAGCTGTTCACCATCACCAACATGCCGATCAAGCGCTTCGGCGCGATTCTGGCCGCCAAAGGCCAGTTCGATGAGTACATGCAATTACTCAAGGACGCTTACCGGTCGGACAACCTGAAGGCAGTCATGTGCCGCAGCCTGATCAGCGTCGACTATCAGGGCTATCTCTACGACTGCGACTTCAATCAGATGCTGGGTCTGCCGATCGGTGCGAAAGCCGAACGGCGTCATTTGAGGGACTTGCTAAAGACACCTGCCCTCCCCTCACGGATCGGCATCGGTGACCACTGCTATGGCTGCACCGCAGGCCAAGGATCAAGCTGCGGAGGCGCCCTCGACGGATGAGGTGGCGGCCATTCTGACCCGGCCTGATCGCACCCTCATCGCTTGTCAGCTCCGAGAACCGAGTTCTGCCGGAGGGCGCCGGACCAGAATGGTCAGCACGGTAATCGTGACGATCACCCCGGAAAACAGATACAGAGCCGCAGCCCACTTGCCAAAGCTTGCCGTCAGCCAGATTCCCAGAGCCGGTGCGAATGCCGCTCCGAATATCCAGGAAAGATTGGTCGAGAGGGCGCTCGCCGAGTAGGCGTATTCACGAAGATAGCGACCGCGGGAAAATGCCCCGGCCTGTCCATGGGAAAAGCCAAGGAGCATGAATCCGGGCAGGATGAAGATCGCCGGATTGCTCTCCAGTGCTGGAATCGCCAGGCACAGGGCCGCAATGAGCGCCGTGCTGACCGTCAAGACCCAGCGCCGACTGTAGTGATCTGCCAGAACGCCCGATAACATGACTGTCGCAACAGCCAAACCGCCGCCGACCAGCTGGAGCAAGAGGATCTCGGTGACTGGCGTCTCCGAATAGAGCAATCCATAGGCCAGCGGAAAGACCGTCACCATGTGAAAAAGCGCATAAGTCGCCAGCGGTAAAAAGGCAGACAGGAGAACAGCGCGCCATTGAGATCTCAGCATTTCAACAAAGGGGCTGGATTGCGCTAGCGTTTCATCAGCGCCGAAGTCAGCCGTGAGGAGTCTGAATCGAGCAAAGAGGGAAACCACATTGACCGCCATCACGGCGAAGAAGGCGAATCGCCATCCAAAGCTCATGAATTCTTCGTCCGTGAGAAATCCGGTCAGCACGTAGAAC
>JBCDLQ010000632.1:0-1421 GCA_039414335.1 Pseudomonadota bacterium
CGAGGTTTTCCGAACAGTCCGCCGGGCAACTTTACGGCCACGGCGGAAGGGCCCACCGGCTCAGGCGCGATCGCCTTGGGCGATTGCCGACCCGCATGGGAAATCTGACCGATGATCTTGCCCCCCTGGGATTGGGAGGCCCGGGCCCAGTCCTTCAGGCCCTGGATCGCGGACTCATCCTGCTCGCCGTCGATCACGATGTTCGCCGGCCGCTCGCGGTAGCGACGATCGACCATGATGTTGCCGGTGACCTGCAGCCCGATGCCACCCTCGGCCCAACGTCGATAGAGCAGGATGATGCGCTCGCCAGCCCGCCCTCCCGGCTCGGCGAGTCCTTCGGTCATGGCGGCCTTGGCCAGGCGATTGGGGAGCGTGGTTCCGCAGGGCAGGGTCAAGGTCTGATCGAGTGTCATGTTGGAATTCTCTGGAGAAGGCCGCCGCCGATTCGGCGCTAGCAGTGTATTCGGAATCGATGAAGGGTTTGCGGTCGGACATTCGTATGTCCTGGGTAGCTCTCTTAAATTGCTGCTCTGGAGTCTGGACGCATGTTCTGTTTTTCGAGAAACCGCTCGATGTGGGGAAGTGACGCTCAAGCCATCCTGTCAAAGGGTCGACTGTTGCTGATAGCGAGTCTGCTACTGCTGTCCGATTCGCTGCTGGCACAGGGCGGCGGGAGTGAGCCACCGATTCTGGGCACGGCGAATGGACCCTGGGTAGAACCGATCGTCGAAATGGGTTCAGAGGTCCCGGTGTCATCCGTTGAACTCCAGTCGACGGAGGTCCCGGCGACTACTGGGCGGGCCTATTTGCTGCTGGCGCCAGCCTTTGTCCGCTATGAACAGGACGATGTGGAATGGTCGCTGACGGGAAGCTGGTCAGCAACGACGCTCAACCGAGCCAGTGGCGGCTCCTTTGCCCGCAGCCTGACGGGGGGCGATACGGCGCAGTTGACCTTCGACGGCAGCTGGATCCAGCTCGGCTTTATCTCGGACCGATTCAGCGGCGAGGTCGAAGTACTGATCGATGGAATGAGTCAGGGGATCTTCGATCTTTATCGCCGCGAGGAGACGCCGACATCCTTTCGCTTCGATGGCCTGAGTGCGGGCCTGCATACGATCGAGCTGGTCGTCACGGGAAGCGCCAACCCGCAGGCCAGCAATGTCCGCGTTCAGCTGGATTACGCCGATACGGGTGACGGCAGCGCGTTGCCGAACGGCGATTTTGAAGAAACGGACCCTCGGCTGCTCATCAGTAATGGTTGGAGCACCACAAACTACGCCGGTGCCAGCGGCGGCACCTATCTTCGCAGCGGGAGCGGGACGGCGTGGTTCCCGTTCTCCGGCGACTCATTCAGCCTGCATGCATTGGCCTTCGGCAGCACCGGTCGGGTCAAGCTCTATGTCGACGGTGTGGCTCTGGAC
>JBCDLQ010000633.1:0-1407 GCA_039414335.1 Pseudomonadota bacterium
CACCTGATCTCCTTCGTGGCCAATACGTCTCGGATCAGCAACGAGGAAGGCGCGGCGGTTTTTCCAATCACCCATTCGGGTTGCGCATCTCGATGACATTCTGCCACCGGCCGTCGATTTTTTCCCAAATAGAGGTGTACTTGCCGACTTCAACTTCGCCGGTTGGCAGGGTCAGTTGATAGGCGCCGATCGCCCACGCCATGGTGCCGTCGGCACTGACCTTGGCATCAGCTGGCTCGTAGATTATCTGGAAACCGGCTGCTAGAAAGTCCTTGAACATCTGCCGCTGGCCCTCGCGGCCTATGGCCACTTCGCCCCTATCCAATAGAATCACGCCATGCTCGGCAATGTAGCGGTCCATAAGCGTGTCGACCTCACCCGCTACCACCAGCGGGCACGTTTCACGCTCCAGCTGAATGATCTCCTGATCTGCGGCATCCAACACATGCGGCATGGTCTTCAACTCAGCGCTTCCAGGGACTTCACAGACTTCACTGTGAGCCGCAACGGATAGCGTCATCGCTGACAAGAAAAGGGCTTTTGAATACAACTTCATCGTAATCTCCCATGTTCTGAGACAGTGGCTCTTGCGCCTTAGAATGCGAAGTGAGCTTCCTCCAGGGCCATCAAGCTGCCAGAGCCAGCTCGAATGCCGGCGACGCAGGTCCTCGTCCTTGGAAGAATCTGTTCGTAGTAGAAACGCGCAGTGGCAATCTTGGCGCTGTAGAAGGCTGCAGGTTCATCAAGACTTGCAATGTTGTCCGCTGAACGTGTTGCGGCCCGTGCCCAAAAATAAGCCAGGGCAACATATCCGGCATACATCAGGTAGTTCACCGAAGCAGCGCCAATCAAGTCGGGGTCATCCTGGGCAGACTCTCCCACCAACGCGGATATCTCCCGCCACTCATCAATCAATACTCGCAGTTGATCGATGAAGTCCGGCGCATGACGACCGGATGCCGCGCTGGCGCAGAATGCTTCGACCTCGGCGAGAAATTGCTCCAGCATGACCCCGCCCGATCCAAGCACTTTTCGCGACAGCAGATCCAGCGCTTGCACGCCAGTGGTACCTTCATACAGCATGGCAATCCGCGCGTCGCGCACGTTTTGCTCCACGCCCCATTCACGAATGTAGCCATGGCCGCCGAAGCACTGCAGGGCGAGATTGGCCGATTCGAAACCCGTTTCAGTGGCAAAGGCCTTCGCAATTGGCGTCATAAAATCCAGCCGGGTCTTCGCCGCTTGCCTGATGCTTGGCTCGGGGTGCTCAACGAGATCGAGTTGGCTGGCGAGGTAATAAACCAGCATTCGATTCCCCTCGGCGAAGGCTTTTTGGGTTAGTAGCATGCGGCGAACATCGGGGTGAACGATGATAGGGTCCGCCTCACCGCTGGGATTTTTCGTTCC
>JBCDLQ010000634.1:0-1373 GCA_039414335.1 Pseudomonadota bacterium
ATCGCTTTGGCTGAGCCGCTTTTTTGTTGCGCCAGATTGTCGATGGTTCAGCTACAGGGCCCGGGCACGATACGGGTGAGGCTGTAGGTCTGGTCTGGTAGTTCTGCCCGATCCGAATCAGCAATCAATTGGGCGTTATTGCAGTCGCTGAATTCCATGATGAAGCGACCAAAGGGAATCAGCTCCACATCGTCCGGATCAAAGCTTGAACCAAAGCCCGTACCGGTCGTCAGTACTGGATCGTTGAACTCGATGCGATTACCGCTGATCGTACCCGTCGCCAGCATCCAGGCGGGGCGGCCGTCAATGTAGGTATAGAAGGTCAGGATATGAAGGCCGTTGTTACCTTCAACGGTCAGCTGGAAGCCTTCGCCACCGCGATTCTGATCGAACCAGTTACCCGTGCGCCGAGCATTGGCAGGGTCCGGCAAGCCGCCCGCGCAGTTGATCGGAACCAGCCGCTCCATCGGTAGCAGTACCGGTTCATATCCGTCGACCACCGAGGTCATGGCGACCGCTGCCGTGTTGCAGTCGATGAAATTGATGCTGACCGTGCCGAAGGGGATCAGCACCACGTCTTCGGGGTCGAAAAGCGGTCCGTAGCTGGCCCCTTCCGTGATGACCATGTCAGCGGCAATAACCTGGCCGTTGAGCAGCGAGCCAGTGCCCAGCATCCAGACTTGTTCACCGTCGAAATAGGTGTAGCAGGTCAGGATGAAAGTGATTCCGTCGGCTTCGCGGGTGATCTGACAGCCTTCTCCGCCGCGACTGGGGCTGAACCAGCCGCCGGACACCGTATCGGATAACTCGCCATCGCTGGCCGGCTGTGGTGCAGGGACGGTGCCGGGAATGACGCCCGTATCCGAACCCATGGCGCCCATCCGAAAGGTCATGTTGGTGCCCTCGCTGTTAAGGATCGTGACCTGCAGCGTCAAGACTGCCGACCAGTCGATAGGATTGATCGGGCTGATAAAGGCATCGCGCGGCACGCTGGCCAAGCCAACGGGAATGTTCTCGATAAAAGCTGTGGCCAGGGTCTGATTGCCGTCGGTTGCGGAAATGGCAAAGATAGGGTTGCCGTCCGCCTGCAGCACGTTGAACTCGAAGGCGTTGATCTGGGTGAAATCAAAGGCGGTCTCGCCCATGGCGGTCCAGGCCACGCCGCAGCCGCCGTTGGAATTCTCCGGATCGATGACAGTGACACTCACCTGACAGAGAAATTGACCGCCTCCAATACTGCTGCTGGCGTTGGAACCTCCGGGCGCATCCTCAGACAGCGCTGGGGCTAGAAACCGGTTGTCGCCGAGTACGCCGGGCGCATCGATCTGGCTGGCCGCAATCGGAACATCCTGACCCGGCCCGACGGACAGCGG
>JBCDLQ010000635.1:0-1339 GCA_039414335.1 Pseudomonadota bacterium
AAGACGATGCGCGTATTTCCTGGACTCAGGTGGAAACCGGCTCGGCGATCACCTGGAAGTACCCTTCGTGCATCCTGCGCGGCGACCGGTCGGCTGGCGAGTTCTATTCGGTGGCACTGACCCACAACCACCAGCAGGCCGATACGGGCACGAAGATGATCCATCTCGGCCGCGACACGACCAGCAAGATCATCTCCAAGGGCATTTCGGCCGGCAAGAGCAATAACAGCTACCGCGGCCTGGTCCGCGTGGCCAAGAAGGCGAACAACGCGCGCAACTACACCCAGTGCGACTCGCTGCTGATTGGCAAGACCTGCGGGGCGCACACCTTCCCCTACATCGAGTCGGCCAACCCGACGGCGAAGGTCGAGCACGAAGCAACGACCTCGCGCATCGGCGAAGACCAGCTCTTCTACTGCCGGGCGCGTGGTCTGGATGAAGAAGATGCGGTAGCCATGATCGTCGACGGCTTCTGCAAGGAAGTCTTCAAAGAGCTGCCGATGGAATTCGCCGTTGAGGCCAAGGCCTTGCTGGAGATCTCCCTTGAGGGTGCGGTTGGCTGAAGCCAGCCGCTTCCCTGTTGAACTACCCCATTCAATCTGCGCAATCCGCGGTTAAAGAATAAAGTCATGCTGAAAATAAAAAACCTGCACGTTTCCATCGGAGACAAAGAAATTCTCCAGGGCCTGGATCTTGAGGTCGGTTCTGGCGAGCTCCACGCCATCATGGGTCCGAACGGATCGGGCAAGTCCACGCTGGGCTACGCGCTGGCGGGTCGCGACGGTTATGAGATCACGGAAGGCTCGGTCACTTTCGACGGCGAAGATCTGGACGAGATGGAGCCGGAAGAGCGTGCCGCCGCGGGCCTGTTCCTGGCGTTTCAGTACCCCGTCGAAATTCCGGGCGTCAACAATGCCTATTTCCTTCGCTCCGCGCTGAATGCTCAGCGCAAGGCGCGCGGTGAGGAAGAGCAGGATTCGATGACCTTCCTGAAGGAGGTCCGCGAATCCCTGAAGGCGCTGAAGATGGACGAAGGTCTACTGAAGCGCGCCGTCAATGAAGGCTTCTCGGGCGGTGAGAAGAAGCGCAATGAAATCGTCCAGATGGCCGTGCTCAAGCCGAAGGTTGCGATTCTCGACGAGACCGATTCCGGTCTGGATATCGATGCACTGAAGCTCGTTTCTGAAGGCATCAATCGCCTGCGCGATGGTGAGCGCTCCTTCGTCGTGATCACCCATTACCAGCGCCTGCTCGACTACCTCAAGCCGGATCATGTTCACGTGCTGTCCAAGGGCCGTATTGTCGAAAGTGGCGGCGGAGAACTGGCCCGACGTCTGGA
>JBCDLQ010000636.1:0-1326 GCA_039414335.1 Pseudomonadota bacterium
ATGTCGGCGACGATGCGGCGCAGCTCGGCGTCGGACTCCATGGCGGGGCGGGCGAGAACGTCCTTCAGCGCGTCCTGGCCCAGTTCCTTGGCGATCAGCGTCTTCATGCGAGCATCTTCTCGACCGGCAGGACCAGCACGGCAGAAGCGCCGGCGCCCTTGAGTTCTTCCAGGTGCTCCCAGAACACCTGTTCCGTGCAGACCGCATGTACAGCGACACGATCCGGCTGGCCTTCCAGGCTCAGAATGGTCGGTGACTCGGCACCGGGCAGGATCGAGGCGATCTCTTCCAGGCGATTGCGCGGGGCGTGGAGCATTACGTATTTGGTTTCGGCAGCGACCTGGACGCCGCGGATGCGGGTCAGGAGCTTGCCGAGCAGCAGCTCGCTGTCGTCATCGAGCTGCTGCGGGCTGCGATAGAGGGCCGCCTGCGATTCCAGCACGTTATCGACGGCCTTGAGGTGGTTGGCGCGCAAGGTTGTGCCCGTTGATACCAGGTCGACGATTGCATCAGCCGTACCGAGGCTGGGGGCAATTTCCACCGCGCCACTCAGGGTGACGATATCGGCCTCGACGCCGTGGCGCTCGAGATACTGACGCGTCAGCTGCGGGTAGCTGGTTGCCAGACGCTTGCCCTGCAGCATGCCCACACCGGTGAATTCCTCGCCTTCGGGAATGGCCAGCATCAGCTTGCAGTCACCGAACTCGAGCTGCAGCAGCGGCTCCAGCTCCGCATCGGGCTTGCGCTGTTTGCTTTCCAGCAGCTTTTCCAGGGCAACGTTCTCGCCGACGATGCCGAGCTGGCACACGCCTTCCAGCAATAGACGCGGGATGTCGTCGTCGCGGACCAGCAGCAAGTCAACTGGCAGATTGCGGCCGTACCAGAACAGCTTGTCTTTCGACCGGGCAAAGGACAGGCCTGAACGTTCCAGCAGCGACAGGGACTTCTCGGCCAGGCGGCCGGACTTCTGAATGGCAATCTTCAATCGGTTCATGTCTTGAGTCTTTCGAGTGCGAGTTGGTAGCCGCCGTTTCCCTGTTCCAGATAGCGGGCAACGCGACCGACGGTGGTCACGCTGACGCCGGTCTGGTCGTGAATTTCCCGGTAGGGCAGGCCCTGGTCCAGCAATCGGACGACGCGCCAGCGATCGACCAGTGCTTCGAGCTCTGCCGGCGTCGTCAGATCCTTGAGCAGTGAGCGGCATTCATCGGCCGTCTCCATGGTCAGGAAGGCCTCGGCCAGGCTGGAGCGCGCGGCCCGATTGGCCTGTGCGTGTTGGGGATCAAGCTGTTTCATGGCGATATCAGTGTAATAGCGTGCTAGTAC
>JBCDLQ010000637.1:0-1247 GCA_039414335.1 Pseudomonadota bacterium
TCGCCCGGATGATGGCGGGTTCGCGTGTGGTAAAGCCTGCCGTCGTACTCGTAGGTCACACGGTAACCTGCTGGAACGGAAGCCTCTTCAAAGTCACGTTCAATGCGGCACTGTTCCCGCGTGACCAGTCGATAGCCGTCAGGGGCGCGATTCTGGCGTTCGATGTCGCGTCCGATCGAGCCGCCAAGAGCAGCTCCCGCTACTGTTGCTGCACGGCGACCGCTGCCGCTTCCGAACTGATTACCGATGACGCCACCGATAATGGCGCCGAAGATGGTGCTGGTGCGGCTTCGACGACCCCGGTCGATGCGCTCGTAGTGATCCTCTTCCCAGCACACCTCACGCTCGATCGGGGTGCGTTCGACCCGGTATTCCGGCCGGACATCCAGTACGGGCACTTCCAGATAATGGTCGCCGCTGGCCAGGGCGGTGCTGCCAGTCAACAGTGTGGCAAGGAGCAAGCTGGCTTTTCTGATCATGGTCCTGTTCCTTTGATTCGAGTGGACAAGCTGAGCCCGTTATTCAGGCTTGGAGCAAATGTTACGCGCGATCAACTGAACCGAATCTGAATCGCTCAGGTGGCGGGTCGTTTGCCGAGCTGCGCCCGGCTGGCTTAGGATGGATCGTCCCAGAGGGAGGTTCAGGCTGATCGGAGGAGAAGAATCGCATGGGAGGCTATCAAACCAGTAAGATTCGCAATCTTGGGTTGTTTGGGCATTCGGGTGCCGGTAAGACCCAGTTGCTCGAGGCGCTCATGGTCAAGGCTGGCCTGCAGGGAGAGAGTGGCAGTCTTGAGCGCGGCAGCACGCTGTCTGATTTCGATCCACAGGAAAAGCAGTACCAGCATTCTCTGGATTCCTCACTGGCGTCGATCGAATTCGATGACGTCCATCTCAACGTGATCGACACGGCGGGTGATCCGGATTTTCGAGGCCAGACCCTGGCGGCGATGACCGCGATCGAGACCGCCGTGATCGTGATCAATGCGGCCAATGGCATTGAAATGTCAACTCGCCGACTGATGCGTCGGGCCCGGCAGCGCAAGCGTTGCCGTGTCATCATAATCAACCGGATGGACGTCGATGACGTGGACCTGGAGCAACTCGTTCACGATATTCGGGCCGAATTTGGAGACGAGTGCCTGCCCATCAATCTGCCTTGTGACCAGGGCCAGTCCGTTCGCGATTGTTTCTTCAAGACCGATGGGCAGACCGACATCTTTTCCGTCGCGGCAGCGCACACGGAAA
>JBCDLQ010000638.1:0-1229 GCA_039414335.1 Pseudomonadota bacterium
TCGGCCTCGAAGACCAGGTCGTTCCTTTCGATTCCAACAGGGCCGCACTCCAATCAGCCTTCGAAGCTGCGGGCAATACGCGATTTGA
This sequence comes from Pseudomonadota bacterium, assembly GCA_039414335.1. Lineage (GTDB taxonomy): Bacteria > Pseudomonadota > Gammaproteobacteria > Xanthomonadales > Wenzhouxiangellaceae > Wenzhouxiangella. The sequence continues at coordinate 89 of JBCDLQ010000638.1, forward strand.
AATCGTCGGCATTCCTGGCGTGGGCCATTACACGGAGCATTGCGACAGATTGCAGCGTCTGGGCCGCCGGGACTACTTCTGGAAGTTCGACACGGTTGAACCAGAGTTCTTTATCCGCTCGTTAGCGTTTCTTCGCCAGCATGGAATCGTTCGAAACTGACTGCAGAACGCTGCAACTCTGAATCAATCAGTATTCCCGCCAGAATCACAGCGATCATGTTCTGATGAGGCCGCTTACAACTCAACGAGAACTTCATGGCGCACGTATTGGTCATCGGCGGCAGCAGCGGAATTGGACTAGAAACGGTCAAGCTGGCACTTGAGCGAGGGCATCAGGTCCGTGCATTTGCAAGATCAGCATCCGAGATCGCCATCGATCACCCTGAGTTGGAGAAACTCGACGGCGACGCGCTGGATGCGAAGTCAGTCAAAGCTGCTTTAGATGGCGTGGATGTCGTCGTTCAGAGCCTGGGCATCAAACTGGGTCCCGGCACCGTGCTCAGTGGCACCCAGCTGTTCTCAGAGGCTACGAAAATCCTGATCCCGGCAATGGAGTCTTCGGGCGTAACGCGCCTTCTGGTTGTCACCGGCTATGGTGCCGGTGACAGCGGCGAGACCATGAACCCCTTCAACAGATTGGGTTTCAACGCCGTTTTCGCTCGCATCTACGCCGACAAATCGAAACAGGAAGCATTGATCAAGGACAGCGATCTCAACTGGACGATCGCACGGCCAGTCGTGCTGACAGGCGGTGGTCGTGGAAATTACCGAGTACGGGTTGAGCCTTCAGATTGGAGGATGGGAGTCATTTCTCGAGCCAGTGTGGCTGACTTCCTTGTCCGTGAGATTGAAGAGTCAAAGCACATCCGGCAGGCGCCCGTTCTGAACTGACTGGCTGACGTTCTGATCAAAAAAAAGGGGCCATATTCGACCTAAATGGATTTCACGATGAAGAGACTGACTACTCTGCTCACCCTTTGCTTGCCAATGGCCGCTATGGCCGATTATGACGAGGCGATCGATGGCGATCTATCCAATGACCAGTTCACACCAACGGTCATAGCGCTGGAAACCGGCACGAATTTCATTTCAGCCGGCAATACGGCTGCTCCTCTGGATCGAGATTTCTTTACCATCACGA
>JBCDLQ010000639.1:0-1222 GCA_039414335.1 Pseudomonadota bacterium
GCAAAACCCAAGCACCACATGCTGGAATCAGTTGGTCTCGTCCGGCGGCAACCTGTTCAACGACAACCTGGAAGGCTGTGGCATTGCGCTTCAGACCGGTGATCTGATCGACGTCGATCCGAACTTCCAGGCCCTGATCACGCGCGAAGATCGCCAGCCGACGCTGCTGCCCAGAGAGGGCAGCGTGGCGGTGGACAGCGCCGAAGGCGCTTGTCCAGACAAGGATCTTCGGGGATTGGCACGGCCCCAGGACGGCGATGGGAATGGCTCAGCCCTGTGCGACCGAGGCGCCTTCGAAATTCTAGGCGATTCGATCTTCAGCAGTCGATTTGACTGATCCGTTCAAGCACTGGCCTCCGCGAGTCGGAGGCCAGTCGATCACACGAGACCACGCGGCCTGAACAGCTCATCGTGCAGGTTCAAGGCGTAGCGGTCGGTCATGCCGGCCACGTAGTCCAGCACCTGAGTCAGCGTGTCGGCCTCGTCGATCCGGTAGCTCGCCGGAATCTGATCTGGGTGCGCGAGCAAGTGCTCGACGATGCGATGAACAACGGCCTTGGCCCGTTCGTTCTGGGCGACCGAGTCGGGGCGCAGATAGACCCGCTCGAACATAAATTCCCGGAACTGCTTCATTGCCAGCATGATTTCCGCGTCCATGGCGACGCGGCCGCGCCTGCAGGATTCACTGATCACGCCCTCGACCATCGCATTGATCCAGCTGCGGCCCGAACTGGGCCCGAGGCGTTCGACGATCTCCGACGGCAGATCGTCGCGCGTGATCACACCGGCGCGGATCGCATCCTGCAGGTCGTGGTTCAGATAGGCAATCCGGTCGGCGAAGCGGCAGACCCAGCCTTCGGCGGTTTCCGGCGGCGGCTTGACTCGCCAGGTGTGGGCGCGGATGCCATCGAGCACTTCCCAGCTCAGATTGCAGGGCTCAAGCACCTCGAAGATTCTCACGCCTTGGGCCGAATGCAGCCACTCGCCGTTTTCGACGTAGTCCGACAGCGCATCTTCACCCGTATGACCGAAGGGCGTGTGGCCGCAGTCATGGGCCAGGCAAATGGCTTCCGTCAGCACCTCGTTCAGGCCCAGCGCCACCGACAGCGCCCGGGCAACCTGGGTGACCTGCAGCGTGTGGCTCATGCGCGTGACGAAATGATCACCTTCAGGATTGATGAAGACCTGGGTCTTGTGCTTGAGGCGTCTGAAGGCCTTCGAA
>JBCDLQ010000640.1:0-1216 GCA_039414335.1 Pseudomonadota bacterium
AGCGGTTAGGCGTCGAATGGCCAGCAGCGAGTGCTGGCGTATCTAGCCTGATTGGTTGGACTTGCCTTGCTGCCGTTGTGGTAATTTCGGTTCGTCATGCTCGAAGTCACACCGACACCGCTTTTGAATTGTCATTGATCGCCGCATTTGCCGTACTGTTGGATCCTTGGCTTTTCTTTGTCGCCTACTTTTGCTTTCTCCACAGTATCAAGCATGCGCGGGACGTGGCACTGGGCTCAGGCGCATCAACTGCAAGTGTCGTGCTCACGGCGAGCCTTTTTTCGATTCTGGCCCTCGTTCTGATCATCTCCGGTGTTTTATTGGGACTGTCGCCAGCCTCGGTCAATCAGGGTCTCATCCAGGGGTTCTTTATTGGACTGGCGGCTTTGACGGTTCCACATATGCTGCTGAATGAGTTCGCCATGCGAAAAGGGATCTACCACTGAATCTGTCGCATCCTCAATGACCCGGGTCACCAGCCGCGCGTGCCCGGCCCGCCCTTGAAAGGCCCCTTGACCCAGCTGAGGATCCAGCCGCCGTAGAAGTCGCCTTCCTGCGGGACCACCCGTTCGCCCTCTACAAAACAGGCATCGACGCGGCTCGCATAGAAGGACAGATGGTCCTTGATCAGAGAGTTGACGGGATCGGGATAGCCCCAGGCCACATCCCGGATGAGTCCTGCCGACGTCTTGAGTGACCAGTAACGCGCTGTGCCCTTCCACTCGCAGAAGGTGCGCGTGGGGCTGGGTTCCAGCCGTTCGAAGTTGATGCTGTCCGGCGGGAGATAGAAGCAGGGCGGATGGGATGTTTCGAGAACGCGAACGCCCTGATCGCTCGCTGCCAGGACCTCACCGTCCTGCTCGACTTTCAGGGTCCAGGCCACCCGCTCGATGCGAGGTGGGCGCGGGTAATCCCAAACGGATTCTTCAGGAATGGACGGCATGGAAGCATTGTGGTGCGGGGGTGAGCTTGGAGTCTGCACCGCAGGCGTGAAGAACAGGCACAGCCAGCGCACAAAACCATTCGGTCGATCGCGAGTCGGTACAGCCTCGCCAAGAGACGCTGGACCGGCCGTTGAACAACTTCCAACGGGAAATGGAAATCGGTTCGGCTATTTGCCGGAGTGGCAATGGTTTGGGTGGAGCGAGGTCCCCAGGATGTGATCGGAGCGATGAATCACGTGCGTGGCGTGGCCGACGATCAGCGGATCGGGCGG
>JBCDLQ010000641.1:0-1154 GCA_039414335.1 Pseudomonadota bacterium
CCTTAGATTCATTCGCGTCGTATTGCACTGATACTGCGCCTGGCGCGGCCTCGAACGCTCCGAGGCGTCTTTGGGTTGTCTGACAGACTTTTCAAGCCCGGCGAAGTTCCCTCGCCCCCTTCCACCAAAGCGCGATTGGAGTTAGCTTATGCTGCTGCGCTCTGAATAAATCAAGGACACGAATGGAAGCGGCCATTCTGGATCATCTACCCGACGGATTGCTACGGCTCTCAGCCCACGAGCTCAAGCAACGCCTGACGGGCCCGACCTTGATCCATCTCCCCGGCCGCATGCCGCAACCGCTGTTCGTGTCCGTGCTTCAGCACGGCAACGAGACTTCGGGCTGGGACGCGATCCGCCGCCTGCTGCGCAGCCGCTACCGGCGTGATCCCCTGCCCCGGTCACTGATTCTGTTGATCGCCAACGTCGACGCCGCGGAAGCTGGTGTACGACACCTCCCGAATCAACCGGACTTCAATCGGTGCTGGCCCGGCTCGACCACCGATCACACGCCTTACCATGCCATGTGTCAGTCCATCCAGGACCATGTGCAGGCATTCAAACCCTTCGCCAGTATCGATGTCCACAACAACACGGGTGAGAATCCGCACTACGCTGCGGTCAACGCGATCGAAGCCCAGCGACTGCATCTGGCCGCGCTGTTTTCACGCACGGTCATTTATTTCACCCAACCGCTGGGCGTCCAGTCGATCGCCTTTGGGCAATTCTGTCCATCCGTGACGCTGGAGTGTGGCCTGGCCAAGGATGAGGACGGTGCCGATCACGCGATGACCTATCTCGATAGTGTGCTGAACCTGAGGGAGCTGCCTGCCTTCATGCCGCGGCCCGAAGATCTCGAACTGTATCGAATGATTGCCACCGTCACTGTCCGCCCGGAAGTGGACTTCGCCTTCAATCATCAGGCGAGGGATCTGTGGCTGCCCGCAGACCTCGATCGTTTGAATTTTTCAGAGATGCCACCGGGTACGCGTCTGGGCCGTCTGGCCAACGGCCATCAGAATCCCTTGCTGGCCACCAGCCATGAGGGCGGCGATCTGTCGGACCACTGTTTCCAGACGCTGGAACGCGACATCATTACCATCCGACCCTTGATGCCGGCCATGATGACCACCAATGAAGAGATAGTGCGCCAG
>JBCDLQ010000642.1:0-1077 GCA_039414335.1 Pseudomonadota bacterium
CTCAGTCCGCTGCCCAGACCGAAGGCCAGAAATCCGCTCGGCGTGGCCAGCGCAACCTGACGAGCACGTTCAGCCTTTGAAATGGTCCCATCCATCCTGATTCAACTCCACGTTTTGTCCTGACTCATCGAGCACCTTGAGACCGTCAAAGTCTGTCACACGACCAATCACGGTGATCGATTCACCCAGGGTCTGCAGTTTTCCTTTCACCTCTTCCAGATCATCCGGCGAGAGCGTGAACAGCAGTTCATAGTCGCTGCCTCCAACGGCCTGCTGGCGCGCTCGATCAAGGGCATTGGGAATCTGTTCTCGCAGCGCCGCACTGGCAGGCAATCGCAGCAGATCAATTTCTGCCCCCATCTGTGAGGCCTGCAGAAGCTTGCCCAGATCAGCAAGCAACCCGTCAGAGATATCCATCATGGCGTGGACGTAGGCACCCAGCACCCGACCCGCCTGAACTCGCGCCGTTGGGCGTTGCCAGCGCTGGATCAACGCCGCGTTAGCGGAGTCCTTGTGCCAGGCGGCTGCCGCGTCACCGAGCGTGCCGGTGACGGCAATCAGATCACCGGCCTGGACGCCGGTCCGAAGGGCGGCTTGCTCTAGAGAGACCTCACCCAGCACCTGAACGCCGATATTCAGCGGACCACGCGCCAGATTGCCACCGGCCAGCACCACCTCATGAACCGCTGCGAGCTCGAGGAATCCATCGAAAAAGGAATCCAGCCAGTCTGCATCAGCGTTCGGCAGGGTCAGGGCGAGCAAGGCCCAGCGGGGGCGCGCCGCCATCGCCGCCAGATCGCTGAGATTGACGGCCAGGGACAGGGCCCCGATGACGTCGGGCGGCCAGTCTTCAAGGAAGTGTTGTCCGGGAATCAGGCTGTCCGTACTGGCGGCCAGCAGCTGACCGGGCTCGGGTCTGAGCAGCGCGGCATCATCACCGATACCGGTGGGAACACTGGAATGGTCGGTGATGCGCGCACGAATGCGCTCGATCAGCTCAAGCTCCGTCGCCACCGCTCTCGACCTGGCGCTCGAGCGTCCGCACTTCGCCGGCCAGCTTGTCCAGCACGCCGTTGA